>JANMZR010000005.1:0-18652 GCA_031383555.1 Cytophagaceae bacterium
ACAGGAGTAAGCAATATTGCCACAAAAAACTTGTATAAATAGGAGTTCAAAGATGTTGAAAACCATTGACCCGTTGTCCAATTGCCGAAAAGTACAAATGCAATTCCAATCACAACGAAGCTATCAATAAATTGAGACACTAATGTTGAGCCTGTCGCCCGAAGCCAAAGTTTTTTGCTACCAGTGGCTGTTTTTATTCTGTGAAATACATAAGAGTCTATTAATTGGCTAATCAAAAAAGCGGTTAGGGAGCCAGTTATGATGCCTAAGCCTTGTCTGAATATTTTTGAAAACGCTGTATTTATATTAAAATTATCATTCCCTTTATTTACATCAATCCAAAAGTCGGCAGGCGCCAATAGAGTAGCCATATAAATAATTAAAAAGCTATATGCAATAAAACCTGCGGTTATATATGATATTTTTTTAACACCTTTTCTCCCAAAATATTCATTTATAATATCTGAAGTGATAAATACAAAAGGCCAGTTTAATGCACCAGCAGGCTGATTAATGTCCCATGAAAAGCCAAATATCTGTATATGAAGCGGTTGTACACCTATTGTTGATTCTACTGAAAATATTTTTACACCAATTATTTCAGCTACAATGGCATTAGTTAGGAATATTCCAAAAAGGATAATGTAAAGGTTTTGTTTCTTTTGTGAGTTGGGTTGCGAATAGTCCATGTAGGCAGCTTCGTGTTTTTAAATATTAAATTTGTTTCTTGTTTAAACTCTATTGTGCTCAAATTGGTTTCGGATTTTGTCCATAGCTAAAGAGAGTTGTTCTTGATGAGGAAGGAAAACTATTCTGAAATGATCGGGTTGTTTATAGTTAAAACCTTGGCCACCAACTACTAAAATACGTTGATCTTCCAACAGTCGCATCACAAAATCATGGTCATCTTTGAAGTTAAACTTTGCCAAATCTATTTTTGGAAATAAATACAAAGCACCTTTTGGCTTTACACAACTCACTCCCTCAATTGCAATTAATTTTTCATAAGCCAAATTCATTTGTTTATAAAGTCGGCCTTCAGGTTTTACCAAATCGTTAATACTTTGGTAGCCGCCAAGAGCCGTTTGAATGCCGTATTGCATAATTACATTGGCACAAAGGCGCATGCTTGCCAAAAAAGAAAGGCCTTCAATATAGCTTTTGGCTTTATGTTTTGCACCGGTAAGAATCATCCAGCCGCCACGGAAGCCAGCAGCACGGTAGTTTTTGCTCATTCCTCCCATTGTTACAATCAATGTATCTTCGGCCATGCCTGCTGTGGTGTAATGAACGGCCCCATCAAACAATATTTTATCATAAATTTCATCAGCAAAAACAATTAATTTATGTTTTTCGGCCAAACGAACTATGCCTTCTACAATTTCTTTATCATAAACTGCACCAGTTGGATTATTGGGATTGATGATTACGATTGCACGGGTATTTTTAGTGATTTTTGACTCAATATTTGCCAAATCGGGGTTCCAATCGGCTTGCTCATCGCATACATAATGTACGGATGTTCCGCCAGCTAGCCCAACAGCTGTTGTCCAAAGTGGATAATCGGGAGAGGGTATCAAAACCTCATCCCCAGGATTTAAAAGTGCTGTCATACAGAGGGTTATCAGCTCTGAAACACCATTTCCAATAAAAATATCCTCTATTTCTGAGTTCAATACCCCTCGGGTTTGATAATAATGCATTACAGCTTTTCGAGCGGCAAAAAGGCCTCTGCTATCAGCATATCCTTGCGCATTGCGTATGTTCATGATAATGTCATGAATAATCTCATCAGGCGTATCAAAGCCAAAAGCCGCAGGGTTACCAATGTTCAAAGACGTTATTTTATAGCCCTCTCTTTGCAATTGAAGCGCTTTATCGTAAACGGGGCCTCGGATGTCATACCTTAGTTCGTCAAGGCGGTTTGATTTTGTAAATTGCATTTTTATTAAATAAATCACTAAAAAATCAAATCTCAGCTCGAATTGATTCTATGTTTTCTACAAAAATAGTATTTTTTTTTACTTAAGAAAGTTCTAAAAGTAAAAAAGGATTAAAATGTAGTTTCATAAAGCTTTCGAAAGATTCATTTTAGTTTTTTAAAATTTACTGTATTTTTCTTGTCAGTAATGCACTAAGCACACCCAACAAAACTAATAAACTAAGAGCAATTCTTAAATTAGAATACTCCGAAATATATCCTATTAAAACCGGGCCACACAAAAAGCCAAACATACCTACAGTACTAATAGCTGCTAATGCTACTCCTGAGCTTTGCGTTTTGGAATGGCCAGCTTCGCTGTAAATCAACGGAACCATAGTTGAAAGCCCAAGCCCAGTGATGCCAAAGCCAATTATTACTGCCAAATAACTTAACGTGCCTAAACCAATACACATACCGATAACTAACAGTAATGAATTGATTAACAGCAATTTAGCCAGTCCGATTTTCTCAACAACATAATCTCCCAAAAAGCGACCCACTACCATTGCTACTGAAAAAGCAGTGAAACCAGCCGTTACAAAGCCAGTAGAGTTATTCAAAATTTTCTTGTAGTAAATTACCGACCAATCTGCCATAGCGCCTTCTGCAAGCATGGCACATAGGCAAATCATGCCCATTGTCATCAACGATTTATCCGGCAAAGCAAATAATGGTTGCGGTTCCGATGGTTTTTCATCATTAGGTAATAAAATTGCATAACATGCCAAGCCAGTTCCGAATACAATTAGACTAATAACTGATAAATGTATTACAGGACTAATTGCTATTTTCGCCAAAACGCCTCCTAATGCAGCTCCACTCATAAAGCCTACGCTAAATACGGCATGAAAAAAGTTCATAAACGACCTCTTTTGAGCTTTTTCTACTCCAACGGCTTGTACATTCATAGAAATATTAAGTAAGTCGCCACCAAAACCAAAGAAAAACAAGGCTATTGCGAGTTGCCAACCAATATTGGCCAAGCCTAATAATGGTAGTGAAAACAGATAAAAACAACAAGCTGAAATCACGATGATTCGGCTTCCAAATTTATCTATAACAATTCCAGCTATTGGTAACGCCAACAAACTACCTATTGGCATGGCAAAAAGCACTGTCCCAAATTCGCCATCATTCAAATTCAACTTTTCCTTAATCTCCGGAATACGGGAGGCCCAGCTCGAAAATGCCAATCCACATACAAAAAATAAAACTTTTGTGGCATATTCTGCCTTTTTTATTGGTTTCAAAAAGCGATTATATTAAATGTTTTTGAGCAAGAATTACTCAAATTTTATTTTGTTAAATTTTTATTAGGGCCTTTTGCAAAAGCTGCTTCAATTTGTATTTTTCTGCAAATTTAAACCATTTTTTCGCATCTCACCCACTAAAAGTTCTACTACCAAGCCATAACTTTTTATGCCTTCATCTTGATTATTTGATTTCAAGAAAATATCATAAATACCAGAAGAAATTTTTCTTAAAATTGGTATCTGATATTTTTTCCACTTCGCACGAGCATAGTCAAAATCACCTATTACTGAACTGTCTATTTGGCTTTTCAATTGATAATACGCAATTGAGTCTTGATTAAAAATATTGTTTAATGTATAAGTCATTGCCTCCGAATAAGCTGAATACTTAAATATTGGCGATGGATTATTAGTGCATGCCAAAAATGATATATAGTTGGCTTCCTCCTCTGAAGCAAAACCCAACTGATGTGCCATTTCATGACAAATAGTAAAAGGTGCCTCAAAGGCAGAATTATTGGCATTGATGTTGGCTTCACCTGAGGGGAAACTGTAAATACCACCACTTCCTAAATAGCCTAAAATAGTTTTATTAAAGCCAATTTTAATAGAGGGTTTTTCATAATAAAATTCTTTTGTTTTCTCGCTGATAGCTTGGTAGCCAACGGGAGCAACTTTAAAGTATTGCTTTATATTTTCTGATCTAGCGGTGCTGTCGGCAATTAATTTTCGAGTATTATTAGTTAAAATTATTAATTGGTTAGCAAGCATTTTTATTTCATTAAAGCTAATATTTTCAGTATTCAATTGGTTGATCTCAGCTATTGGTTTTCGGTAGTATGCCAGCCCCCAACTTAGAAAATAAATAAAGTAAGTGATTGATAATAAGCTAAATATATTTTGTATTAATACTTTTAGTTGAATTCTTTTTTTAGCAAAATTTATAATATTTTTAATAAAAAAGTAGAAAACAAAACCGAAAATAAAATATAGAAAAATAAGACCAATTGAAAAATCAAACCAACCTGTAATGCTTCGTAAAAAATAGGTTAGCTTATTAAATATGAGCTTTATATAAATGTTTTCAACCCAATTTTGATGTTGTCCAATCCATGAAAAAAATAAAATTTGTAATGGTAAACTCCAAGCCAAAATAGATTTTAATCCAATATTTCTAATCATTTCTTTTTTTTCATAATTTCACAAATCACCTTAATTCATAGCAAATAATTTTCAACGTCTTTCCATGAATTCATTCTTAAATATCCTTCTAAATCCAAATTATGAGGGGCAGTAAAGAGGAGTGGCGTACCAGTAAAGGTAGAAATATTTCTTTCATGATCATCAATTAAATAATCAGCCTTAATCATATATTTATGGCCACAAAATACCGTATGAGACCAACCAATATATGGGAAGTATTTGGCCAGCCAATCCAATTTTTCTGTCATAGAAAGTGGAAATTCTGTAGCTGCAGAAACAACAAAAAGCTCATATTTTTTGTGTAGTTTTTCTACAACTTCTTGTGCGCTTGGCATTAATGGGATATCAGAAAAAAAATCTTTTTCCCATAGAAATCCGCTAACAGGCCGATAATCTTTTTCAAATAATTCCATCATTTTAGTGGAATTTATTTCCTCTTTTCTCCAATTTGTGCCACTACGCTCGTTTACATATTTCACAATATGGGCAAATGTGTCTGCCATTACATCGTCCATATCTATTAATAATCTTTTCATTTTTTACAAAATTGTTTTTATTTGACAAAGATAACTATTCCAATGCTGAACTTAATGATACCAAAATGAGGTTTATAAATTAATGTAATAATAGTTTAGAGATTACAATTATTTAAACAAAATATTACAATAATTTTCAAAGAATATGCAAATTAGGGACATTGAAAACAAAGAAGATATAGTTATTCTTATCAATAATTTTTATGAAAAAATACGGTCTAATGAATTGATGGGTCCAATATTTAATGAAATTGCCCATGTTAATTGGGCACATCATTTACCCAAAATGTATGATTTTTGGAACATGGCTTTGTTTGACAAGCCCGGTTATGTCGGTCATCCTTTAAAGCCGCATTTAGAACTTAACCAACATTTTAAAATTAACAAGGAGCATTTCAAAACTTGGCTCATTTTGTTTAATAGTTCTGTTGATGAGCTTTTTACTGGACCTATGGCTGAAGAGGCAAAGCAACGTGCTAAAAGTATAGGCGAAACTTGGGCTTATAAATTTGAATATTTGAATAAATAGTTAAAACGCATTAATTTTAGTTTTTTATTGAATTGTCTTTTTTTGAAATTTTAAAAACAACTAAATTTGTCTTAATCTCAAACCCTAATTCAAAAAACATAAAACCCCCAACCTTAATACAGGTCAGTTTTTATTTACAGTTACTGTTATATTTGATCTTTCTTTTTTATTAATTTTAAAATAGAATAAAATTAATTTTCAAAAAAATTATATTATCTCTTATGAAAAAAACACTTTATTTATTATTAGTTCTGGCAAGTTTTTCTATTGACCATCAGCTGGCTGCACAATCTAAAAAAGGCCTTTATAAAGCTGAGTTTGGGGTGCAAGGCTATACCTTCCGCAGGCAGTTTCCAAAAGGTGTAGAGGCTACTTTAGACAGCATTAAAATGCTTGGTTTTACTGAGTTCGAAACGGGAGTTCCAAAGGGATATACACCACAACAGTATAAAAAACTTTGCGACGACCGTGGCATTAAAATTGTTTCAACAGGTTGTGATTTTGAAGCTCTCTCTAAAAACCCTGAATCAATAGTTGCACAAGCCAAAGCTCTTGGTGCTCAATATGTTATGTGCGCTTGGATTCCACATAAAGGAAATAATTTTACAATTGAGGAGGCAAAAAGAGCTGTAGAGGTTTTCAATAAAGGTGGGAAATATTTGAAAGACAATGGATTAATATTTTGCTACCACGATCATGGCTTTGAGTTTCGACCTTTTGAGAATGGTACTTTGATGGACTATATTATTCAAAACACAAACCCAGAGGACGTATCATTTGAAATGGATGTGCTATGGACTTTACATGGCGGGGGAAGTACTGCTCCCGAAATTTTGTTAAAGAAATACAAAAATCGGTGGAAGTTGATGCATGTAAAAGACTTGAAAAAAGGAGTAATTGGTGATAAATCGGGCCATGAGCCGGCTGAAAATGATGTTGTATTAGGCACTGGACAGGCAAATTGGAAAAAGATTTTGAAATTGGCTAATAAACATGGCATTAAGCATTTCTTTATCGAAGATGAGTCGGAGCGTGAAATGCAAAATATCCCTAAAAGTTTGGATTATTTGAAGAGCTTATAATAGGTTTCTGGTAATTTGAAATATGCTTATTGGTGGGTGATAAAATTTTCTTATATGATCCCCAATAATCATTTTTCTATTATACATTATTGCCTTAATAACTAGTATATTATTTAAAGCCATGTTTCTCATTACCAGATAAATTATCTAAATTCCAATCAATTTTATATTTAAAAATTTCAAGGCGTTTTAAACAATCTGTTTTTTGACAAATTTTACATGAAAAAGGCATACATCCATCAGTATGCACGAATATTTCTATAGATTCACCGTACTTCTCTTTTATGTAATTTTCAAGGGCATTAATTTCAAAATGAGCTTCATTAACGGTTAAATACCAAGGAACAGTTACATGGCAATCGAAATGCAAAGTACTACCATATTTAATAATGCGAAGGTTGTGAATATCAATCCAATTTTCTCTTCTTTTTTCTGAAATATAAGCAATTACATTATTTAGTAATTTATTATCAGCTTCGTCCATAATGCCAGAAATCGCTTGTCTAATTATCTTATATCCAGTTAATAACAAAATAATTGCAAACAAGATAGCCACTAAACTATCTACTATTTCCCATTTTGTAAAGTTTAAAATAATTAAGCCAAATATAATTCCAATGGTGGAGTAAGTATCTGATTGTAAGTGCTTTCCGCTTGAAATTAACGCTATTGAATTATTGCTAGTTCCTTTTTTTATGGCATAATAACCTAATAAGTAATTTACAATAGCTGTGATGGCCACTAAAACAATTCCACTGTCCAGTTTTCCAACTTGGTTAGGAGATTTTATTTTTTCAATGGCTTCTACTACAATTATCAAACCTGCTACAAAAATTAAAACTCCCTCTATTGTTGCTGAAATAAATTCAATTTTACCATGGCCATATGGGTGGTTTTTATCTCTAGGAATTGATGCCAAATGCAAAGCATAAAGTCCAAAAAGTGCTGAAGCGACATTAATTGTACTTTCCAATGCATCCGTTAAAATGGCAACCGAATTAGTTAAATAATAGGCAATTACTTTTATTACGAAAAGTAAAATACCAATGATTGTTATCCATTTTTGAAAACTATAATTTTCTTTTTCTTTCATTATTATTAGTTTGCTGAGAAAATTAGCCAAAAGGTTTTCTTGAAAGCTTTTCCTTGGTTCTTTGTTAATTTATAAAATAGTTTTTAAATTTTTACTTTACATTTATCAGGCAAGTAATATTATCTCAAAAAATGATCAAAAGCAATTTTGCTTATTTTTGAAGACAATTCATCGGATTTTTCAGATTTTTCAAAAGTATCTGAAATTAATATTGTAATTGCAAAGGCAGTACCGTTTGGTAAAATTACAATTCCAACATCATTTATTGCATTAGTAAAGCCTCTATCATCGCCACCTGACCAGCCCGACTTATGCCCAACCAAAGTTCCTTTTGGTAATAATCCTTTAATTCTATTTGGTGCAGTTTTGGTTTCGGTAAGCATTTCCCATAGACTTGCTTTTGAGTTTTTACTAAGTATTTTTCCAGTATAAAATTTTACCAAAAGTGTATTCAAAGCAGCAGGCTGAGCATAATTTGTATATTGTGTGGTAGAATCCTTATGCATTTCTTCCTCAGTAAAAACTATATTTATGCCTGAGGCAACATGCTTTTTAATAAAGGTATTTACTTTTTTGCAACCTCCCAATAGTCTAAAAAGGTAGTCGCAACCATTATTATCACTTTCAGAAACTGTTTTTTCAATAATTTCCTTTAACGTAATATCCGTGCCTTGTGGATATTTTTGTCTTAATGGGCTGTGAGTATTAGGCAAAAGGTCACTCTTATCCAAAGTCATTTTCTGGTCTAATTTCAAATTTCCTTTATCAATTTGGTCGAATACTGCTATGGCCAATGGGAATTTATAAACTGATTGCATTGGAAACTTTTCATTGCCGTTTATGCTTATTTTCTCATTTGTATTAATATTGGTAATCGATATTCCAACTTTTCCTTTAAAAGGTTTTATTAATTTCAAAAGGTCGCTCTCAATGTTAGGGTTTTGTCCTAAACAATTGAAAAACAATGAGTTTAATAGGAAAAATATAAAAATATTTAGTTTAAAATTCATTACGAATAATTATTATATTTTAGCCAATAAATTTAATTTTACTATGAGTTCCATCGCAAAATGGTTTATTGGCTGAGCCACCACATCTACATAAATAGGTCGTGTTATTTCTAACTTTTTTCGTATCAATAGCACCCATCACATTATAGGTGCCCGAAACCATAATGGGGCCATTTTTGATCAATTCAATTTTTGTATCTACCTCCTTATTTACAGTATTTTTGTCTTCACTTGCTGCTGAAACTATTTTGCTTTCATCACCTGATTCGTTCATAAAATAACTCAAAGCACCACTGGGACATTTTTTAACTTGATTTATTATTTCTTCGGTTGTGCCTTCATTTGGTTTTATCCATGGCTTTTCCGATGGGTTAAAAACTTTTATTAATCCTTCAGGATGTTTCCAACAAATTGCAGAATGGATGCAATGCACTGGCTTCCAGACAATTGTAACTTCACCGTTGCTGTACTTTTTTGTTATTTTTGCTTTTTCCATTCTTTTTAAATTTATTTTCAAAATCCAATAAATTAACACTCAATCATATTAATTACATTTGCAATATTTGGAGTTTGACTGGAATTATTTTTACTTGTTATATTTAGATACTAAACATTATGATAAATATAGTGAATCAATCCGTTCAATTCAAAATTTATAATCCATCTTATTCTTGTATTTTTGTAAATTGCTTTTAATAAACATTTAATTAATTTTATTTTGTCCAAATCGTCAAACCAAACACCTTTAGCCAGACAATACGGAGCCATAAAAGCCAAATATCCAGGCGCATTACTATTGTTTCGAGTGGGTGATTTTTACGAAACTTTTGGCGAGGATGCCATACGAACGGCAAAAATTTTGGGAATAGTTCTCACCAAAAGAGGTAACGGATCTGAATCTGAAACTGCATTGGCAGGCTTCCCATACCATTCATTAGATTCCTATTTGCCAAAGCTCGTTCGTGCAGGCGAACGTGTAGCCATTTGTGATCAATTGGAAGACCCCAAATTTGCTCAAGGAATCGTAAAAAGGGGTGTTACTGAGTTGGTTACACCAGGAGTTTCATTTAATGACAATGTGCTAGATGCTCGCCAAAACAATTATTTAGCTTCATTACATTTTTCAGAAAAAATGATTGGCCTAGCACTTTTGGATGTGTCTACTGGTGAGTACACATGTACCCAAGGTGATACCGCTTATATTGAAAAACTAATGCAAAGTTTTAGCCCTTCAGAAGTGCTTTATTGCAAGAAAAGCCGAAATCTATATACTTCCATTTTTGCCGAAAGGTATAATACTTTTACTATTTACGATTGGGCTTTTACAACCGAGTTTGCTCAGCCAGTTCTTATAAATCATTTTAAAACGACTAATTTAAAGGGTTTTGGGATTGAAAATTTAGAACTTGGTATTGTTGCCGCAGGAGTAATTTTACATTATTTAGCTGAAACTGAGCATAAAGAGCTTGCCCATATTAATAAAATTACTCGACTTGAGGCAGATCAATTTGTTTGGCTTGATCGCTTCACCATAAGGAATTTAGAACTCGTTTATGCCCAGCAGGAGGGAGGCATGCCTTTAATTGATATTTTGGATAAAACCGTGACGCCAATGGGTGCAAGGTTGTTGAGAAAATGGGTTGTGCTGCCTCTTAAAGAAAAAATAGCCATTCAGGAACGACTTGAAACAGTTAGAATGTTTGTTGAAAAACCTATACTTCAAGATAATATTCTACATCATCTAAAACAAATTGGCGACCTAGAAAGATTAATTTCCAAAGTAGCCGTACGAAGAATAAGCCCTCGTGAATTGGTAACTTTAAAAAGAGCCTTACAAAAAATCGTACCTATAAAATCATTACTTTTAGAAACTAAGCAATCGCCAATAATTATTAAGGAAGAGCCTGATAATACTCCAAAGCCAGCTCCAGATTTATTTACCCAATATATTGAAAATGAGCGTGTTGAAATAGTTCATCTTCCAGTGGAAATCATAGAAAAAACGGACTCATCAGTTTTAAAAAAGTATTCTGATCAACTTAATCCATGTTCTTTTTTGCTAGAAATTATTGAAAAGACGCTTCGAGATGATGCCCCAATGGTGATGAATCAGGGAGGTATGATAAAAAAGGGAAATGATAAAGAATTGGATGAGCTATTGGATATTGCCTATTCGGGCAAAGATTATTTAGTAAAATTACAAATAAAAGAATCGGCACGCTCAGGTATTTCTTCTCTGAAAATTGCTTTTAATAAAGTATTTGGCTATTATTTGGAAGTTACCAATTCCCATAAAGATAAAGTGCCTCAAGACTGGATCCGTAAACAAACCTTAGTGAATGCCGAGCGATACATTACCCCAGAATTGAAAGAATATGAGGATAAAATTTTAACCGCTGAAGATAAAATTGCAGTTATTGAACTAAGAATTTTTAATGAATTAGTATTATCGGTTTGTGAATATGTTAATCAAATTCAACAAAATGCCATAGTAATTGCTAAGTTGGATGCTTTACTTTCTTTTGCAAAAATTTCTTTCAAAAACAAATACATACAACCAATTATTAATGAAAGTAAAATACTGAAAATTACCGAAGGAAGGCATCCAGTTATTGAATTAGCATTGCCTCTTGGTGAATCGTATGTGCCAAATGATATTTATTTAGACAATGACAGCCAGCAGATTATAATTATTACTGGGCCTAATATGGCTGGTAAATCTGCACTTTTACGGCAAACTGCTTTAATTGTTTTAATGGCTCAAATTGGATGTTTTGTGCCAGCAGCTTCAGCCGAAATTGGTATTATCGATAAAATTTTCACTAGGGTAGGTGCTTCTGATAATTTGAGTAAAGGCGAGTCAACTTTTATGGTTGAAATGACGGAAACGGCCTCTATATTAAATAATTTATCAGATAGAAGTCTTATATTAATGGATGAAATTGGGCGTGGAACCTCCACATACGATGGTGTTTCGATAGCCTGGTCCATTGCAGAGTTTTTGCATAAACACCCTCATTTTCGTCCCAAAACACTTTTCGCAACTCATTACCATGAGCTTAATGAACTGGCTAAAGATTTTGATAGAATAAAAAATTATAATGTTTCGGTAAAAGAGGTGGGTAACAAAGTTATATTTTTAAGAAAATTAAAGGAAGGTGGCTCAGAGCATAGCTTTGGAATACATGTAGCATCAATGGCCGGAATGCCTCAAGAAATTGTGTTACGAGCTAACGAAATAATGAAGGTTTTAGAAAAAGACCCGATTAAAGCGAAATCTAAGAAATCAATTTCTCAATTGCCAAAATCTGATTCAAAAGTTAATTTAGTTGATAGTCAAAATTTACAATTCAAAAATATAAAAGAAAAATTAAACCTGCTAGATATCAATACCATATCTCCAGTGGAGGCACTATTGAAGTTGAATGAGATTTTGGGGATTATTAAAGAATAATGAAATTCGAAAAGGATTTATAAGTCTTATTATATTTATTCAAACAGTTTTGTGCCACCATAATAAATTACATAAAGCCAGAATAGTCCTTTTATTAAAAAGAAGAAAAATCCAACCCAACCTATTTTTTTAAGCCATGCTATTACGTTTTCTTTTTTCATTAAGTGATATTTTTAAATCTCTCATCCAAATTGATTGGTTCTATTTTTATTAGCTTTATATGCTTATAATCAACATGTTCTGCGTTTAATATTATATTATTTTCTTCAGGGATTAATACACTTGGGACACGTAAAGCCAATACTTTTTTTTCTTTAAAATAGTAATCTGTAATTTTCCAGAGCCTATTGTCGTTTGGCTCCAATTGATTATTGGGTAACAAACTATTATCTAAAGTTTCAATTAATTGTTCCTCTATTTCTAATAATATATAGCTATGAGGTAATTTAAAAGCATTTTTTGAGTTGAAATGTACAATTAATTCCAATAGAGCCAATGACCTGTGTTCACTTGTATATAAAACAGCTTGTCCTGGCCTATTCCATCGTGCGCCATATCGCTTAGCCCCTTCACCAGAAATATCATTAGCATAGGTAGTTTTTGTAATTCTAAATAAATTCATTATGCAAATAGGCCATGTTCAATACGCCCTAAAGTTTGGTCAACTAAAGTAAAACCAAAGGGTGTATCCAAATAAGAAAGTGGAGTTTTATTGCCTAAATGAGGTATTTCTGAACGTAACCATTCATTAAAATCTTTTTCAGAACCAAAAACTTCAAGGCCGTGCGACTGTAAGGCTGCCAAATTT
Organism: Cytophagaceae bacterium; assembly: GCA_031383555.1. Classification (GTDB taxonomy): domain Bacteria; phylum Bacteroidota; class Bacteroidia; order Cytophagales; family Spirosomataceae; genus JANMZR01. The sequence goes on from JANMZR010000005.1 coordinate 12,953, forward strand.
AACACCTTCGCTGATGCATCACTATCCAACACTTTGGTAGGTGCATACCGCTGTAAAGTACGAAGTGAAACATGTAATATTTCTCCCATTTCTTGTAAATTTAAAGACAACCTATTAGTTAAGTTATTCAAATACTGCATGTTAATGCCTTGCCTAGCATAATTAATCAATTGAGATGCATTACTAATTGGACTTAAATCAAAAGATATTGTTGGTTCATTTAGAAGATTCAAGTTGTTTTCTTCTGAAACATAATCTTTATTTTTTTTCATATATATGTCATTTGGCACAAATATAATGACATAATGCTAGTATGCAATTTTTTTTTGAAACTTTTCTTTTATTTTCTTTAACAATTCCATTTTAATATTTATCTTGTATAAAATTAAAATCTATATTATGGCAAAATTCAATTTAATTGTAAATAACAAAAAGCAAAGTATTGAGGCCGAGCCTGATACTCCTTTACTTTGGGTTATTAGGGACTATGTTGGTCTTAAAGGTACCAAATTTGGCTGTGGAATAGCACAATGTGGAGCTTGTACCGTTCATTTAAACGGAAACCCAATTCGTTCTTGCCAACAGCCAATAAATAGCCTTCCCAAAAATTCGAAAATTACTACAATTGAAGGGGTAGGCCAAAACACTCTGAATGCAATTCAAAAAGCATGGATAGAGCTTCAAGTACCGCAATGTGGCTATTGCCAGTCTGGTCAAATTATGTCAGCAACAGCACTTTTAAAAGTTAAACCAAAGCCAACCGATGCCGATATTGATGAAGCAATGCAAGGTAACATTTGTCGATGTGGCACTTACGATCGAATAAAGAAGGCAATCCACATGGCTGCCGAAACAATTTAGTTTTTAGATTTTTCTAGCTTTTTTATACAATCAAGAAAATGTCAAATAAGAAAATAACAAACCGTCGAGATTTCCTGAAAGCATCAACTTTTATTGGTTTAGGATTAACTATTGGTCTCGATTCGAAAGCTGTAGCCCATAATATTTCGGCATCAAAAGCCGCCGTATTGAATTTGGAAATAAATCCATTTATAATCATAAGTACCGATGGGAGCATAGCTTTAATAAATCCAAGGCCTGATATGGGTCAAGGTTCAACTCAGGCCGCACCATCACTAATTGCGGAGGAGCTTGAAGTAAGTTTAGACAAAGTAAATCTAATTCAATCCGACGGTCGCTCCAAATATGGAAGCCAACAATCTGGTGGTAGCAGTACTGTTAGAGGGCTTTGGACATCACTTAGAAAAGCAGGTGCTGCAGCAAAAGAAATGCTTATTCAAACTGCAGCTAGCCGTTGGAACGTAAAAGTAGACCAATGTTATGCAAATGAAGGTAAAATATTTTTGAAAAATTCTGATAAATCTATTTCTTTTGGCGACCTAGTTGACGATGCATCAAAACTAGAAGTTCCAAAAAATCCAAAATTGAAAGATCCGAAAGATTTTAAAATTATTGGCAAATATAATAAAAGGCTCGATGTACCCGATAGAGTAACGGGCAAAGCCGTTTACGGTATTGACATCGAAATTCCGAATATGGTATTTGCAAGTATGCTCCATTCGCCATCAATTCATGCTAAAATAGTATCAATTGATGATAACGCTGCAAAAAAAATACCTGGTGTGTTGCAAGTATTAAAAGCAGAACGCCAAATGCCACATAGAACATCCGATGCCGTAGCAGTAGTTGCTACAAATTGGTGGGCAGCTTTAAAAGGTAAAAAAGCTTTAAATGTGCAATGGGACAGTGGGGATATTAGTAAATTGAGTACCGATAATTATTTTGCATCTTGCTACCAAGCAGCTAAAATTGAGGGGATTAACTATGAGGAAAAGGGCGATTTTAATGTTAAGTTTAAAAATGCCTCCCAGAAATTAGAGGTAAACTATGAAACACCATTTCTTTCTCACGTCCCAATTGAGCCTGAGTGTGCCGTTGTTCATCAAAAAGAAGATGGCACAATAGATGTTTGGGCACATGTACAAGGACCCGATGGAGCGCTTGGTGATGTATCAAAATATTTTGGTGTAACTGAAGATATGGTAAAAATAAACGTACCACTTTTAGGTGGTTCATTTGGCAGAAAAGCCTATCATGATTACTTAAATGAAGCTTGTTTTTTAGCAAAAACATTGAAAAAACCAGTTAAATTAATGTGGACTCGTGAAGATGATATTACCCAAGGGCCATATCGACCAGGCATGATTAGTCACGTTCAAGGTTTTGTAAAAAATGGTAAAATTGCTGGCTTTCATCACCATGCAATAGGTGAGTCAATCGTTGGGCAAGTATTTAAAGGACTTGCTCCCGATGAGTCTGATCCTTGGCTTTCTGGAGAAATAAGTACAGAAAACAGTAAATATGAATTTCCAGTATCGAAAGTGAGTTGGACGAATGTGCAAACTGATATTCCAATAGTTTGGTGGAGGTCGGTTTATGCATCAAATTTTGGTTGGGGGCAAGAGTGTTTTATGGATGAACTGGCTCAAATGACAGGGAAAGACCCTCTTGAAGCCCGCCTTGCAATTATTAGTGATGAAAGATATAGAAATGTTTTGACTACACTCTCCGATAAAGCCAATTGGAAGGAAAAGCTTCAAGCTGGTAGTGCTAAAGGATTGGCAATATTCGCCTCGTTTGGTAGTATTAGTGCATGCTGTATCACAGTTTCTAAAAATGGAAAAGGGGTAAATATTGATAAAGTAGTTTCTGTAATAGATTGTGGCTATTATGTAAATCCTGATCATGTAAAAGCCCAAACGGAAGGAAATATAGTAATGGGAATTACTGCAGCTGTTAAAGGCGGAATCACATTTACTAATGGCAAGTGCGACCAAAGTAACTTTCATAATTACAATGTAATGCGAATAAATGAATCGCCAAAAATGGAGATACATATAATAGATAGTGGCGCTAATCCTGGGGGTGTTGGTGAGCCAGGTTTACCTCCAGTTGCACCTGCTTTAGGTAATGCAATTTTTGCAGCTACAGGCATTAGAATCAGGAAGTTACCTTTTGATTTGACGAATATAGTATAGTCTAAAAAAGTTTGTTAGTTTGGTAAAAGTTTGAAAGTTTTGATGCTCACAAACTTACAAACTAACAAACTTTCAAACTTCTAAAACAAGCCCATCCCAAGCTAGAAATATATTCTCAGGTAGTTCTTTCTCAACTTCGCTATGAAGCCCCAGTTTATGACTAATATGAGTAAAATAAGCCTTTTCTGGATTTATTTTTTTCACCATTTCAACAGCTTCATTCAATGTGAAATGTGAAATGTGGGCATTTATTTGCAATGCATTTAATACCAAAATTTTGGTACCTTTTATTTTTTCAATTTCTGCATCATCAATAAAATTGGCGTCGGTTATGTAAGTGAAATCTCCTATTCGAAAGCCAAATACCTTTAGTCGATTGTGCAATACTAAAATGGGTATTATTTTTATTTCACCTATTTCAAATTGTTTATTTTCAATTATCTCCAACAAATCCATTTGTGGTATTCCAGGGTACTTTTTTTCAACGAAAACATATTCAAATTCTCTTTTTAATTGCTCATGAACAGGTTTTGAGGCATAAATAGGCATAGACTTCCCCTGCTTAAAATTGAAAGCACGAATATCATCTAACCCTGCCGTATGGTCTTTATGCTCATGTGTGATTAATATTGCATCTAGTGACTTAATGCCTTCACGTAATATTTGTTGTCGAAAATCGGGCCCAGCATCAATGATTAGGCTTGTTGAACTTGTTTGGATATGTACCGAAACACGTAGTCTTTTATTGCGGTAATCTAGCGATTTGCAAACCTCACATTCACAAGCAATAACAGGAACCCCTTGCGAAGTTCCTGTGCCTAAAAATGTGATTTTCATTAAATTTTATATTCTTGAAGATAATAAATACTTTATTAATCTACTAAACTTTTCACAGTTGATACTAGTTGGTCAAAATTGAGCGGCTTGGCCAACATTTCATTAAAACCAGCATTATCGAAATCTTCTTTGGTGTAATTTCTTGCGTTACCGGTAATGGCAATTACAGGAATATTAGCCAATTTCTCATCTTTCATTGCTCTAATGGTTTTTATACACTCCATACCGTCCATTACGGGCATGTTTATGTCTAATAAAATAACATCAAACTCCTTGGTCTGAAGCATTTTTAAAACTTCTTCCCCATTTTTGGCACTCGTTATCTCAAAATTCTGGAATTCTAGTATTTTTTTTGCAAGGTTTTGTATTACAGAACTGTCTTCTCCAATTAGTACTTTTTTCATCTAGATTTATTTTTTTATTTACAAAAATATAAACTTCCGAATTTATTCAACTTTTTTTTTGAAAAAAAATGAAAATAAAAAATTTAATTTATGATAGATTAACATTACTTTTAATTTAATAAGTTCATATTTTTTTCAAATCATAATTTAATTCTTAATGCTTTGGTTTAATTTTGAAACATGCAAAACAATTATTATTTTTTAAAACACTTAAGTAGTAAACTTAACGAAATATTGTCAGGTTTTACCTTAATTGAATGTTTTAGTCAGAATAAAGATGAACTTATTTTATATTTTTCTGAACAAAATAAATCAGACCAGCATTTTTTTATAAAAGCTTTACTAGGTTCAAATTTTTCATGTATTTCATTTCCAAATGATTATAAAAGAGCCAACTCCAATACGATTGATCTTTTCGAAGTATTAATTGGCAAAAAAATAATAAATGTAAAGCAGCATTTAAATGAGAGAGCATTTACATTTAATTTCAACAACCATTTTCAATTAACTTTCAAGATGTTTGGCAATAAATCTAATATAATTTTATTTAAAAATGGTTATGCCGATTCAATATTTAAAAGTAAATTAATTTCTGATATGAGTTTAAAAAATAAGCAGTTAGAGCGAGATATAAATTTAACTTTTCAAGAATTTGAGGCTAAAGAATTTAATTTGGAAAAAACAATACCAACTTTGGGCCGCCACCAAATAGAATTTATTAAAAACCAATTCAATAAAAAATACTCAATTCCAGCATTCGACACACCTACTTTTTGGGATTTTGTAATGAAATATATTGTTGAATTTTCAAAGCCGATATTTTACATTTTTAATGAAAATAATGTGCCGCAAATAAGCCTGATTAAATTTGATGATAATGCTCAAAGTTTTGAAGACCCAATTTTGGCCCTTAATTTTTTCTTAATACAATATTCGAAAACAGAAGGTGTTGCCAAAGAAAAAAATAGGTTAATCAATGAAATTGAAAATAAAATTACTAAGTTAAGGAAATCAGTAATTGAAATAGATAGTCGCCTTTCAAAGTTTAAAAATGGGCCGACTAATGAAGAAATAGCCAATATTTTAATGGCAAATTTGTATAATATTTCTGATAGATTAGAAATGGTAGAGTTGTTTGATTTCTATAGAAATAGTAACATTTCAATAAAGCTTAAATCGGACTTAAACCCTCAAAAAAATGCAGAAGGATATTACAGAAAGGCTAAAAATGAAAAAATAGAAATAGATATATTAGAAAAAAAAGTAATAGGAATTGAAAAAAATATTGGAATTTTAGCTAATAATTTGATTGAAATAAATGCAACTGAAGATTTGAAGCAGCTTAAAAAGTTTCAGGCGTATAATGGATTAGTGAGCAACGATAATAAAGTATTTCCTGA
>JANMZR010000015.1:0-8482 GCA_031383555.1 Cytophagaceae bacterium
TTTTAAGTCAGGATGTTGCTGAATTCGCTCTAAAACGTAGTTATAATCACCCAAATTTGGCGCTAAAATGGATACTTTATTTGGAATTATAGACAAATAAACCTCATTAAAACCCATTGACTTATAATAACTATAGTTTGCATTAATATTTTTAACAAACCCTTCTATTTCAGCATCTGATACTTTATAAAAAGCTGAATTTTGGCACTTTACATCTGCTTCTTCGAAATAGAAAATCTCCTTTTTATCTGTTGATAAATTATAGTTGGTCGATTTTCTTTCAAAAATTTTCAGGTCGAAATCGGCTTTTATTTCTTTGAAAAATAGTACAAAGTCATAATTCAATAATGTATGCCTTAGCCGCTCCTCCGTTTTTTGGGTACTATTTGAAAAAATATCCAACAAATTTTTTAAGTATTCAATGAAAGAAAACTTAGAATTTCGTGAGTTTTTTTCTTGATTAGCAATAAACTGAATCTCATTTGATTTTTTTATAAAATGCATTTTAACAGAGCGCTCTACTGATTCCAAAATCAGAATATTTCTAGCGTTATTATCAAAATCTACTGTTACGGGCTTATCCCAATGAATATATTTATATTTTTCAACTGCAAAATTATTGGCGTTCAAATTGGATTCATCTGCAAAGCTATCACCCAAAAGGTATAAATGAACGTTGTTTTTGATAGCGTTTTTATCAATTTTATTTTCACAAATTTTTTCTTTTCCTTTGAATTCTGGCAAAAAAGAGAGTCGGTACAAGTCACCATAGCGATAGTCATCTGGGAAAATTTTATTTTTACCAGCCCAAGAATACAAACATTCAAAATGCGATATTGACCAATAAAATATTGCAATTGTGAGTACAATATATCTTGCGAACTTTAACATTTATTAAAAGTGTTACTTAAAATTGAAAATAAATAAATTGCAGATTAGAAAATACACCCAAAAAGTAAGAGGATATCAACAAAGTAAAAAACAAAATTCCAAATCCATAATTGTTTTTGGTGTTAAAATAAAAGTAAAATTTGTCCTTCAATAAAAGTAGTAATATTAATGCAAATGAAAATATTAATTCATTGTTGTTCATTATATTAGGTATGCTATCTATCAATTTCAATTGGGCAATTTTTCCGAAAATTTGCCTTGCATCAAATAAACCTGATGCCCTAAAAAATACCCAAGTAAACATTACAATTATAAAAGTAGAAACATTATTTAACAAATCTTTTAATGTTGAATTATGGGTGTTGACTGGGAATATTTTATCACGAATAGCCGCCAAAACCAAATAAACACCATGTAAAGAACCCCAAACGATAAAAGTCCATTTGGCACCATGCCACAAGCCGCTCACCATAAACACCAAAAACAAAGCCAAATATTGCTTCACAAAACCATTCCGATTCCCACCAAGCGGAATGTACAAATAGTCACGAAACCAGCTTGAAAGTGAAATATGCCATCGCCTCCAAAACTCTGAAATTGATTTAGAAAAATAAGGGCTTTTAAAGTTTTCCATCAAGTTATAACCCATCACCCGAGCTGAACCAATGGCGATATCTGAATAGCCAGAAAAGTCACAGTATATTTGAAAAGTATAGAAAAAAGTGGCAATCAGCAACGTAAGTCCATTTTTTTCAGAAGGATTGTCATACGCATAATCCACAAACAATGCTAGCCTGTCGGCAATTACTACTTTTTTAAACAGCCCCCAAGCCATCAAAATCAAGCCTGATTTTACATTTTCCCAATTGTATTTTTGAAAGGTTTTTAATTGAGGCAATATATTTTGTGGTCGCTCAATTGGACCCGCCACTAATTGTGGATAAAACATTACATACAAGGCATATACGCCAAATTGTTGCTCGGCTTTTTGCTTTCCTCGATACACCTCAATTGTATAACTCATCGCCTGAAAAGTGTGGAAGGATAGCCCAATTGGCAGCAAAATTTCCAAAAAAGGAATATTATTCTCAAGCTTAAAAATACCTAAGAAATGTGTTAAGTTTTGGTTCAAAAAATTGAAATATTTGAAATAGGCCAAAATACCAATGTTTGAAATAAGGCTGACAATTAATATTATTTTCCGATTTTGCCCCTGCGATTTTTCGATGTAAATACCTGCATAATAGTCGATTATAATTGTAAAAAACAGTATGAGAATATAAATTGGCCTGAAAACCATATAAAAATAACAACTAGCAAACAGCAATAAATACAACCTACCTTTTAAGCCCAGCGAAAAATAGCTTAATGTAACAATGATAAAAAAAAGGATAAAATGGTTAGAATTAAATAGCATTGAAAGGGCTTAATATTTTTATTAAATAGTGTTTTCTATTCACAAAGATAAAGATTGTGTACAAAAAAACTCGTTTCGGTTCGAAACGAGTTTTTGATTTTATAAACGATCTAATTAAATAAAATTTCCAATTACTATTAAGCCATTTCCATCACTAATTTGTTGCTCATACGCTTACGCTCATTGGCTTCCAAATAAATTTTACGCATTCTCAGGCTTTTAGGTGTAACTTCCAAGTATTCATCTTTCTGAATATATTCCATTGACTCTTCAAGTGAGAAGTTCAATTTTGGAGCAATTCTTACATTCGAATCAGTACCAGAGGCACGCATATTAGTTAACTGCTTAGCAGTGATTACATTTACTTCAATATCATTTTGACGATTATGTTCGCCAATTACCATGCCTGTGTATATTTCTTCACCAGGCTCTATAAAAAATTCGCCTCTATCTTGGAGCTTATCCAAAGAATAAGCTGTTGCTGGGCCAGCTGTCATTGATATTAAAGAGCCGTTTATTCTGCCTTGAATTACACCTTTGTATGGCTCATAAGATTTAAATCGGTGCGCCATTATAGCCTCACCAAATGTAGCAGTAAGTACTTTTGATCGCATTCCAATCAAACCACGAGATGGAATGTTGAACTCCAAATGTTGCAAGTCACCTTTTGGCTCCATAATTAAAAGCTCACCTTTTCCAGCTGATGCTAATTCTATCACTTTTCCTGCCACTGCATCTGGTACGTCCACAACCAAAGTCTCAATTGGCTCCAATTTTTCGCCATTTGGACCTTCCTTAAACAATACTTGTGGTTGACCAACTTGAAGCTCATAACCCTCCCGACGCATGGTTTCAATTAAAACGGATAAGTGAAGTATACCACGACCAAATACTAAAAACTTATCTTCCGACTCAGTAGTTTCAACTCTTAAGGCTAGATTTTTCTCAGTTTCTTTGAATAAACGGTCACGCAAATGGCGTGAGGTTACAAACTTACCTTCCTTACCATAAAACGGTGAATTGTTAATTGTGAACAACATATTCATTGTTGGCTCATCAATTGAAATGCGAGGCAATGCTTCTGGAAACTCCATATCAGCGATGGTATCACCAATTTCAAAATCTTCTATACCTGTAATGGCACATATTTCACCAGAACTAACTTCGGCAACTTTTACACGGCCAAGTCCTTCAAATACTTGCAATTCCTTGATTTTATTTCTTTTTATTGAACCATCAGACTTTATTAAAGCAATTTGTTGCCCTTCTTTTAAGGTTCCTCTATGCACACGACCAATGGCAATTCGACCAACAAAAGACGAATAATCTAATGAAGTAATTTGCATTTGAGACGCTCCATCATTTACAGGAGATGGTGGTATGGTTGCAATTATAGTATCTAAAAGTGCAATAATATCTGTAGTTGGCTTTTTCCAATCGGTACTCATCCAACCTTGTTTTGACGAACCGTAAAGGGTAGGAAAATCCAACTGGTCTTCAGTTGCATCAAGGTTAAACATCAAATCAAATACAGCCTCATGGACTTCGTCAGGTCGACAATTTTCTTTATCAACTTTATTTATAATTACAATTGGTTTTAAACCTAATTGAATTGCCTTACTTAATACAAAACGTGTTTGTGGCATTGGACCTTCAAAGGCATCAACCAAAAGACAAACACCGTCAGCTAATTTCAAAACACGCTCAACCTCCCCGCCAAAGTCACTGTGACCAGGGGTATCTATAATATTAATTTTCACATCATTATACCTTACTGATACATTTTTTGATGTAATAGTAATGCCACGCTCACGTTCCAAATCATTACTATCCAATATCAAATCGCCAAACTCTTGATTTTCTCGAAATATTTTTGAGGCGTGAATTATTTTATCAACTAGGGTTGTTTTACCGTGGTCAACGTGGGCAATAATGGCAATGTTTCTGATGCTTTGCATGATTTGAATTTTTGGGGCTTATATGCCCAATTTTAAATAATAACTAATTCCCAAAATTCAAATCATGTAAAAGCCAACCTTGCTTTTTAACTATTTTTGAATTTGGTTTCTTTATCGAACTAATTAGAAAAATATAATATCCGAAAAAGGAAATATTTTATTGAAATAATACCAGAATGCAGCAAATCAGCTGAGTATAAGGTGATTTCGGGTGCAAAGATAATTAGAATTTCTTAGAAAAGTACCATTCTTAATTGAAATTTAATACGATTGTAGTTTTGGCAAAATTTAAAATTGACAATATTTGCAATTTTGTTGCATATAGTTTACATTTGCAATGTTGTTGCAAATAAGAATATATAAAATGGGATTACATTCAAAATCAGGTGCAGAGAAAGTTGGTTTTTGGCTTTCAATTATTTGTGGAGTACATTGTATTGCTACACCTTTTATGCTCACATTTTTACCAATAATAGGTACAAAATTTAAGGCTTTTCATAAATATGAACTGGTAATTCTTTTAGTAAGTTTGATGATGGCTTTCTTTTTATTGAATAAGGATTTTAAAATACATAAAAACCCTATACCAAGGCAATTAATAGTGGCTGCATTTTTGATCTCCTCTGCTGGCTGGAATTTTTTCAATGAAACTTATGTTTCAATAGTTGTTTCTGGGCTTATTATTACTGCTTATTGGCTCAATTGGAAGCATAAAGAAAAATGTGCTTGCAGGCTTTCAAATTAAAAAAAAATTTTTTACAAAAACAGCTTTTTTAAAGAAATAAACCCCTCAACCACTTCAGGCACCATATATTTTATTGATTTTCCACTTGCAATTTGGCTTCGAATAAATGTAGCCGATATGTCTAATAATGGCGCTTCAGTGAATTTTACATTTGGATGCAATAAAAAATTATGCGGTTCAGCTTTGGGTCTTTTGTAAACATACAAACCATAATATTCCAAAATTTTTTCATAATTTTTCCAGTTGGGGAATTGCGCAAGATTATCCTCTCCAATAATTAATTTGAACTCGTGATTGGGATATCTTTCTGAAAGCCTCACCAAAGTGTCAATGGTATAAGAAGGTTTTTTCATTGAAAATTCTATATCTGAAACCTTTAATTTTGAGTTGTCGGCAATAGCTTTTTCCACCATATCAAATCTGTCAAATTCATGTAATAAAGTCTTTGATTTTTTAAATGGATTTTGAGGCGAAACCACAAACCAAACTTGCTCTAAATCAGTATTATTGGCCATAATATTAGCCACTATCATATGCCCAATATGGATTGGATTGAATGAGCCAAAAAATAAACCGATCTTCATTAATTTTAAAGTATGATCGATAAAATTACAAAAACTAAAGGAATTAATGTAAAGTACGTACTCTATATTTGTATAAAGTAATTTTTATTCCCTTTTTAATATATGGTTGATAATTTAATTTTAAAAGTGGGGGCTATTTTAATTTTTGCATTTTTCTTACGTTTTTATAAATTAGAAGTATGGCCTGCGGTTGTAAATCAAGATGAACTTTCAAATATTTATGACGGTATTTCAATTGCAGAAACAGGGGCAGATCGGTGGGGCGAAAAAAATCCTTTTATACTAAGAGCATTTGGAGTTTCAGATAATCGACCTGCTTTGTTTGCTTGGCTTATAGCTTTAAATAGTAGAGTATTTGGCAATTCTATTGAGATGGGCAGGTCAGTTTCAGGTATTGTAGGCTGCATTTCACTTTTGCTTTTGTTTTTAATCTCAAATTCCATTGGTGGCCAATATTTTGGATTAATATCATTAGTTTTAGGTTGTATATCACCTTGGCATATTTTATTTTCTCGATTAGCGCTTGAGGCGGCTACTTTACCTTCATTTTTTTTATTGCTTACTATATTTCTAAGCACACAAAATTTTAAAAAACCTCAAAAAGCATTCTTTGTCATTGCATTAGGGTTAACAATTGGTTTAGCAATAAATGCCTATCAATCAACCAAATTGATATTTTTTATTTTAGCAATTTTAATTTTTTTAATAATACTTATTCGTGAATTTCCTAAATTTAAGAATGTAATCTTATTGGTAATTTTTACTTTTATTGGGGCTTTTCCACAAGTTTATACGGCAATATTTACACCAGAAAGGTTTTTTTCAAGAGCGATTTATACATTAGAACCATTTCATTTTTCATTAGCCTATTTTGAAAAGATAATACTAAATATAGGTTTAAATTTATCACCCGACTACTTGTTCTTTTCTTTTGACTATAACAATATGTCAATTGCTAGGCTAATCAAAATCGAATTTTTATTTTTTTATATTGGACTGATATTTTTTTACAAAATTGTTCGTAAAGATTCCTTTTTCAAAGCACGACATTTACTGTTTTTAATAATACTTGCTATATTTCCAAGTGCACTTACTGTAATTAACCCACATGCATTAAGAGCATCCAGTGTTATTTTACTCTATTCGATGGTAACTGCTGCAGGTATTTTATATATTCAAAAGCTTATCACTAATAATAAATTTAAACGATTATTTATTCCTTTAATTTTAGTAATTATTATTTTAAATTGGACTAGAATAATGTTTAAATACTTGAATAAAAGCGAAATAGCAAATATTTCACACCAAAATGAATTGGTGCTTTTGTCAAAAAAAGTCAATCTAATTAAAGGTAATTATGATTATATTTTTATAGAAAATCATGGCATTCAACCTTATCTATATTTTGCCTATTATTGCAATATGAGGCCATCAGTGTTTCAAAAAGAACAAAAAAAAATTATTGCAAAAGACTTAGATAAATTTGTACAAATGAGCAATTTTTATTTTTTTGATAGGAGCCAGAATATTATTTTCAAAAAAAATAAAGATAGAAAAAAATTGATAGTTTTAAAGGAAAAAGTTACCTATATGTTATTAATGGATAGCTTAATTATTCCTAATAACCGATTTTATTTTTACCAATTATAATTTTTTATATACTAGTTAAAAATTTGTCAGCAAGCTCCTCGGCCTTTCTAAAAGATTCCTCCAAATTGTCATTTACCAGAATCACATCAAATTTATCTTGAAAAGTCATTTCAAACTTCATTTTAAAAATCCTTCTTGAAAGGCTATCCTCGGTCTCACTTCCTCTCGCTTTAAGTCTTTCAATGAGCACATCGAGATTTTCAACTTTTACAAAAACTGCTAAAGCTTTTTTACCAAAATATTCTTTCAAATGCAAAGCTCCTTTTACATCAACATCAAATATAACATGCTTTCCACTAGCCCAAATACGGTCAATTTCCGATTTCAAAGTGCCATAATAATTACCTGGATATACTTCTTCCCATTCAACAAACTCGTGATTATCTATTTTATGGATGAAGTCTTCAATGGTTAAAAAATAATAGTCTTTGCCGTTTTCCTCGGACCTTCCACGCTTATCTCTTGTGCATGCCGAAATTGAAAAACCGAGGTCTTTACGAGTATTTACTAAATGTTTTACTATTGTTGTTTTTCCAGAACCGGATGGTGCTGAAAATATAATGAGTTTACCGTTCATGTATTAGTTATAAATTGGCACAAATATTTTCAGTGCTAAAAAATGAAAAGGCAAAGTTATTTATAAATTAATAAATTTCTTAGAAAGGAATGGTGGTTTTGCCAGAATTTATTAAAATGGTTGATTTTCAATATTATAACGTCCAATTTTTTGTTTTATACATTCAATTAAACTCAAAGGAACACATTTTTTATCGAGTCGTAATTGAATGGTTTCTTTCAGGCAGGTCTCTAAGGCAAAGCCATTTTCACAAGGCAAGCATGACTTCATATTTGTTTGAAATTGTTCTATTTCTGATGAGGAGGCTTGGCCATCAACAATTTTCTGCACCATCTTCATGCATTCCTCTTGGTGTTCACAAGTTTCTTTTTTTTGAACTATTTCATTCACAGAAGCCGTCATAATTTTACCAAATATTAAAAATAGTGTATTTTGAAATTGTTTTTTTAAAGGAAAAGTAAATTATAAATTACTCTTTATTTTCTAAAGTTTCTGTTTTGCCATAACCCATCGAATTGGCATATGTTTTTAGCTTATCTTTCATCAAAGACCTCGCCCTATGTAATCGGGACCTTACAGTTCCAATAGGAATATCCAATATTTTGGCCATTTCTTCATAAGTAAAGCCTTCCACATCGCAAAGTATAATTACCGTTCTGA
>JANMZR010000032.1:0-13787 GCA_031383555.1 Cytophagaceae bacterium
GTTATAGATTTTTGTTCAATTTGGAGAAATACTGGTAAAATTGAATTATAAGGAAACTTCCCAATAAATTGCTTATTTATTTTTTTTCCATTTTGGTATTGGTCTGAGCCTAAATAAATACATCCTAAACAAGGATTTACCTCCCAGCAAGTTTCACAACAGCGATATTGTATAGCTATTGGACCACTATCTCCATTCGACCTTATTTTTAAACAATAGTCTATTTGATCAAAATTGGTATAATTCCATCGGTAATAATCGCCATTTGTACTTGGGTCGATTGCATCTAAAAAAACGTGAAACTCACCACCTATATATACGTTCGAGCCTTCTTTAAAAGGTATATATTCTGTATAAATTTTATCAATAGGAATTGGTTTTTTAATAATTTGCGGGGTTGATTTATATATTTTTTTATCTCCTATTCTTACCTCGAGTGTATAAGTTCGGCCAATAACCCCCTGAGTAGCTTTTGTTTCAAATACGCCGAAACCCAAATCGGTTAAGGTTTCAGTATTTCCTAAATTATCCGAAATAATTACGATAGCATTGAAAGGTGGTGGCGAAAAATCTTTGCTACCAAATGGGCTGCTTTGCTGAAGTGTAACCCGATACGGGCCTGGTTTATTTGTGATTTCACCATCTACCACCAATTTTTTTATATTGGTATTTAGGCCAGCATCAAACGAGTCGACGCAAGAACCCAAAAGCCAGATAACTGTAATACTAATTACGGTTTTTTTTAGAATATTGATATTCATAAAGATTAAAAAAACAAATAATATAAAAATAGTAAAAATATACTTTTAAAACTTGAAATTATAGGTAATTGAAGGTATAGCAGAGCCGAACACAGAAAGTCGATACGTATTTGCTCTATTGTAAAACTGAACAATATTATTATTTTTTGTTTTGAAAAAAATGGAATATGCATTTCGTTTTGAAAGCAGATTATATACATTAAAAGCCCAGCTACTTTTCCACCTCTTTTTCGATTTTTCATCAGGTTCAATAGTAAAGGCAAAGTCTACTCGGCTATAATTTGGTATTTTATTTTGATTTCTATTTATATAATTAGGCACATATATTCCGCCAACAAAATATTTATCAACGGGGTAGGTTATTGGTCTACCTTCACTGAAGGTATAATTAAATGAGATATTATTTCGCTTATCTAATTGAAAGCTAGTAACCAAATTGAGGCTATGGGGTTTATTGAAGTTGGCCGGATAAGCTATACCATTGTTTATTGTTTGCGTTGAGTCTCGGTTCATGGTTAATAAAATTTGGGAATAAGTATAGCTAGCCCAACCAGTAAAAAAGCCAGTACTCTTTTTTACCATTATTTCGGCTCCATAAGCCTCGCCAGTACCTTGCACAATACTATTTTCTGGCGTTTTCAGCAGCAATAAATTAGCTCCATCTTTATAATCAGTTATATTTTCAATAGTTTTATAATACACTTCTCCAGAAAATTCATAGGTGTTATTTTTCAAATTCTTAAATATACCTAATGAAATTTGATCCGATATTTGTGGCTTTGTATAAACATCACTTATTTTCCATCTGGCAGTTGGTAGTGCTGCTGTAGTGTTCGAGATTATCTGAATATACTGCCTCATTTTATTGTAACTCAACTTAATGGAGGTATTTTCATTTAAACCAACACGAAGCGCTATCCGAGGCTCTAAACCGCCAAAGTTTGCAATTCTTTCCCCTTTATTATAAGTTTTATAACCTGTTATTAATATTGAGTCTGATGGATTATTGCCTTGGTATTGAGCTACTTCGGCCGGGCCAGTAGCTTGAAAATAAGAGTACCTTAAACCAGCCATTAAAGTTATATTTTTTCCTAACTCAATTTCATCATTTATAAAACCTGCCAGCTCTATCCCATTTTCTTTTCGTAAATAAACACCGTTTATCTCAGGTTCTTTAGCTGTCGGATTCAGCGAACCAGGGCTAATGGTGTATTTTATTGCTGCTGCACCAAAGTCAATTCTATTGTTAGGGAACTCAAGGAAAAAATCCATTTTTAGTGAATTATATAAGATGCCTGAATTAAGTTTAAATGCATTTGAGCCTTCAGGGTTTATGATATTTGCTTCATATAAACTACTTACCGCACTTAGATTGGCAGAAAAAGATTTATTGAAAAAATGGTTGTATTTCAAGGTTCCGCTGGTAGTTTGCCAGTCAAAAATGGTTGATGAAGAATTAATCTCAGAAACAGCAAGTGAGTCGCTGGCTAATTTGAAAATATCTTTTCCTCTATAACCTGTAAAAAACAACCGATCTTTTTCGCTGATTTTAGCTTCAATTTTGGTGGTAACATCATAAAAATTGGCCTTTGTATCTCTTATATTCTTATTGGGGCTATAATTGAAGAGGAAGTCAGAAAATGAGCCCCTGCCAGCCACAAAAAAACTAAGTTTATCTTTTATAATCGGGGCCTCAATTATTAGCCTGCTAGCAACTATTCCAATACCGCCTTGTATTCCAAATTTCTTGGCATTTGCATCTTTTAGTTTTATATCTAAAACCGAAGATGCTCTGCCGCCATATTGCGCTGGCACACCGCCTCTATATAAACTGAGGTCTTTTACCGCATCAGGATTAAAAACTGAAAATAGTCCCATAAGGTGCGATGAATTAAAAATTGGGGCTTCGTCCATCAAAACCAAGTTTTGGTCGATACCACCACCCCTTACATTGAAGCCAGTAGCACCTTCCCCAACGGTGGTAACTCCTGGCAATAGCATGATGCTTCTGATAACATCAACCTCGCCCATAAATGCTGGGAGTTTTTTCAGTGTTTTAATATTGAGTTTGGTAAGGCCCATTTTTACATCGGAAATATTTTTATCTAATAATTCTGTAGTCACTTCCACCTCTTCTAGTTCACTAACCTTTTCAACAATTTCTAAAATAAATGTTTCGGCTTTAGTTACTTGTACGGGGAAAACAGCCTTTGTATAGCCAGAATAAGATACTTTGACATTATAATTGCCTTTGGGAACTTTAATATAATAATTACCTATTGCATTTGATCTTACTGTTTTTTTTATTTCAGGAAATGTAATGGAAGCACCTATTAAAATTTCTTTTGTTTTTTCATCGACCACTTTACCAGAAATTGCAAAGGTTTCCGCATTTTTTTGACTAAAAGATGAATTTTGTAACAGAAGAAATAATAACGAAATAACTAAAATGGTAAAAGATTGCTTCATATTTAAATATTTGGTTTTTCTCGATCAAAGTTATCTAACAAAGATATATACTCGATTTTCTATACTGAAATATTTTCCAGTGAAGAGACAAATGTCTCATATTAGGCAATTTTAAGGCAATAACCTTATGGCTCCTTGGCCAATAGAAATGTTTCTATTATTTAAAATATGATTATGAACAATACCATTTTTAAAGTCCAAAATTTGACTAACACCAATTCCATTTGCCTCTTCCCATGTGATAAATACCTTATTATCAATCATTTCAGACTTATATTTTTCAATTGCCTTAATTCCTTTTTCTGAACCAGAATTAGCCCACCAATGTAAAGTGCTATCTGTATCTATCTTAACTAGATAAATATCATCACCATATTTATACTCTATGGTTTTTCCAGTTATTTTATTAATGTCAATAGATTCCCCCAATTTGGTTTTATTTTCATTTGAATGCTCTTTGCATGCGGTTAATAATAGTAAATAGATGGATGCTATTTTTATGGTTTTCATAATATTTATATTTTTAGTATTTTTTGAAATTTAAAAATAAAATAGTTTCAAAAGACAAAAAAATTGTAATTTTTTAGTTTTTAGTATATTTGACTAGTATTTATGTTCCAAAATCGATAATTTAACTGAATAATTGATATTTGGCAGAGATTTATTGTGATGAAAGTAAGTATTTTTTTATGAAAAGTCCAAATATTGAAATTGAAAAATGATTTGAAAAATTGCAAAATAATTAACTGTAATTTTAAACATAAAATAATTATGAAAAAGTTATTGGCTATCGTATTACTTTTCAGCATTTGTGGCTTCCAAAATCCTGATGTTTTATTTAGAATTAAGCCTTCATTTTCTGATAAACAATTGCGTGAAATTGAGGATTCTTTAAAAATTAAATATGATATTATTGCAAAAATTACTGTTCTAAAAAGAGATGCTGAGGGAAATATAAAACATATAAAGTATGAAGGTGGGGGTGTAGGATGTAGATCAGATGATTTTGCGGAATTACATATTAAAAACGGAGCGTGTTGGATTTCTGATAAAATTAAATAAAACTCACCTTCTTTTGACAAAAAAATATTACAATATGAAAATAGACGCAATAGACAAAGAACTTTTAGTGCATTTACAAAAAGATGCACACCTCACTACCAAGGAGTTGGCTGGTATGCTCAATCTTTCATCCACCCCCATATACGAGCGGGTGAAAAAGTTGGAACGTGAGGGTATTATCAAAAAATATGTGGCTGTAATTGACCGTGAAAAGGTGGATAAAGACTTGATGGTGTTTTGTAGTATTCGCCTGAAAGAGCATGCCGCCGAAATGGGCAAAACTTTCGTGCAAAAAATTATGGAAATGAATGAAGTGGTCGAATGTTTCAATATCTCAGGCGACTATGATTTCCTTCTAAAAGTTTTAGTGAAAGACATGAAGGCTTATCAGGCTTTTTTGATGAACAAATTAGCCAGTTTGGAAAACATCGGTAGCACCCATAGCAACTTTGTAATGAGCGAAATTAAGGTTAATTCGGTGCTGGAATTTGACTAATTTTTTTTAAGAATGGAAAAAATTATTGGTCGATAACCAATTCAAAGTCGATATAATTTGCAATAATTCGTGCCCAAAAACTATTTTTTCTACGGTTATATTATTATTTATTTGTCCAAACTGGCTTTCTTTTTTCATGAAAAGCATTAATTCCTTCTTGGGCATCAGCCGAATTTCGCAAACTTTCAAGTTCAATTTTTAGTAAATTGTTCCTTTCATTCACGGGTATAGAGCTTAACTTTCGGCTCATTTCTATTCCTTTCCTTATAGCCAACGGAGCATTTTTAAGAATTTTTTCAATCAAAATATTTAGCTCTTTTTCTACATTTTCTGATTGTACAAGAAGAGTAATTATACCCAAATTCAAAGCTTCAATTGGCGAAATTTCCTCAGCTAAAATTGATATTTCTAGAATTTTTCGAATGGGTAATATTTTGGATAGGGAATTCATTACTTGAAATGGGAAAAGGCCTCTTTTCACTTCTGGCAGTTGAAATTTGGCATTTTCAGTGGCTATCACAAAGGTAGATTCTGCCAGAAAAAGCATTCCACCAGCAATTACAGCCCCATCAACAACAGTTATCACCGGCTTATTCAATTCTGATAAAATATCACCTAAAGGCTTATCTGTCAAAAGAATAGCTTCATTTTTTGTATCTAATTCATGGTTGTTAAAAACAGCCAAGTCCATTCCAGCGCAAAAAACAGGGCCTTCAGCTAATAATACAACTAGCCAAATAGATGGATTATTATTTGATAAATTTATTGCATAGCTAATTTCTGAGAGCATTGTTTGGGTAAAGGCATTTCTTTTTTCAGGCCTTGCCAAAGTCAAATACATCACTTTACCTTTTATTTCGGTTTTTATAAACTTGTAAAAATCGATTGCCATACTATTAAATTTAAATTTCAATTAGTTTTTTAAATTTTTCTTTGATAATCTCAATTGTTTCTTCACTCCCAACATTAAAAAATCGCAGCAAATTTTCCATCGGCATGTTTCCAACTAGCTCATTTTGAGCCATTGGGCATCCACCGAAGCCAAGTATGGCTCCATCAAAACGTGTATAACCTATTTGTTGGGCAATTGCAATTTTTTCTTTCCATTCTTCAGGCTTTGTATGCAAATGTAGGCCAAGGTCTGTCGCTTTGTTATTTTTAAATATTTTAGCACCTATTTCGGAAAGCGATTCATTTGTGGCCATGCCTGTTGTATCCGCTAAAATGATCGTAGAAATTAACAATTCATTCAATTTGCTATACCATTCAACCACTATGTCTGAATTCCATTCATTATTGTAGGGGTTACCAAAAGCCATTGATAAATAAATTACCAATTCTTGATTGTTTTTATGGCAAATATCATTGATGTATTTCACAGTATCTAGCGACTCCAAGCGAGTTGAATTGGTGTTTTTAAGCTGAAAAGTTTCAGATACCGAAAAAGGAAAACCTAAATATTTAATATTTCCGTACACACTTGCTTCTTTAGCTCCCCTTTCGTTGGCCACAATTGCCAGTAATTTTGTTTTTGAATTCCCAATAAATAGCTCATTTACAACTTGTTGCGTATCGGCCATTTGAGGTATTGCTTTATGAGAGACAAAACTACCAAAATCGACGGTATCAAAAATATCTAGAGAAATTAGATAGTTTAAATATTCAATTTTTTTAATTGTTGGAATAAAATGTTTTATACCTTGAATGGCATCACGAGGGCATTCTATAAGTTTGATTTTATTTGCCATTTTAAGAAAAAATAAAATTAGAAAATCAAGAATTTTTTATCAACTCTCTTGCTATAACAATTTTCTGGATTTCCGACGTTCCTTCTCCAATTGTGCATAGTTTTGCATCTCTATAAAATTTCTCAACAGGAAAGTCTTTTGTATAGCCATAACCTCCATGAATTTGCACAGCTTCATTAGCCACCTTTACCGCTGTTTCGGAGGCATAATATTTTGCCATTGCTGCAAACTTTGTGTTTTTTATTTTATGATCTTTCATATCGCCCGCTTGCCTCAGCAAAAGCTCAGAAGCTTCAATTTCGGTAGCCATATCTGCTAATTTAAAGCTAACACCTTGAAAATTTATAATTTCTGTGCCAAATTGTTTTCTCTCTTGAGCGTATTTTAATGAAGCCTCAAAAGCACCTTTTGCAATTCCCAGTGCCAAAGCACCAATGGAAATACGGCCACCATCCAATAGTTTAAGTGATTGCACAAAACCTTCTCCAACTTGCCCTATTACTTGGCTTCTATGTACTTTACAGTTATCAAAATACAAACATGCAGTTTCTGAGGCCCTCATCCCTAGTTTATTTTCTTTTTTACCAGCACTAAAGCCCTCGATACCTTTTTCTATTATAAAAGCGGTACTTCCTCGATTGTCGCCAATAGCACCAGTTCGGACCATTACTATCGCTATATTTGAACTTATGGCATGTGTTATAAAGTTTTTTGTGCCATTCAAAACAAAATAATCGCCATCAGGTATTGCAGTTGTCATCATTCTTGCAGCATCTGAGCCAGTTCCATTTTCTGTTAAACCCCATGCACCTATCCATTCACCAGAAGCCAATTTTGGTAAATATTTTTCTTTTTGAGCTTCATTGGCAAACTCCAAAATATGATTGGTGCATAGTGAATTATGTGCAGCCAAGGAAAGACCAATTGAGCCACATACTTTCGAAATTTCTTCAATAATAGTAATATATTCCTGATAGCCAAGGCCTGCTCCTCCATATTGTTCGGGCACTAAAACGCCCATTAAGCCGTATTCACCCATTTTATGAAATAAATCTATAGGGAATATTTGCCCTTCGTCCCATTCCATCAAAAAGGGTCTAATATATTTTTCGGCAAACTCTTTTGTACTTGCTTTTATTTGCTGATGGAAACTATTTTTTTGAAGTTCTAGCTTTGTCATATCAATTAATGATTTATTACTAATTAATTGTTTATAAATCTAATAATATTTTTGATATTTATATGAAAAATTAGAATTTGAATTGGCAATTAATCAGAAAAAAACGTCAATAGTTGAATATTACTCCAAAATTGATTTTTCGAAAAAATGAACAAAATTTTATTTGTATGAAGGAATTATTAACAGAGCTTGCCATAAAAACTGAAAAGCTACGAATAGGTGGTGGTATTGTTAATTGTGAAAAGCAAAAGGAAAAGGGCAAGCTTTTGGCATTTGAACGCATAAAATATCTGATAGATAAGGAATCAAGATATTTTGAAATTGGAACTTTTGCAGGTGAGGGGCTTTATGAAAGTGAGGGTGGCTGCCAAAATGGTGGTGCAGTAGCTGTAATGGGTTATGTATCAAATAAATTATGCATAATTGTGGCTCATGATGCGACTGTAAAAGCAGGTGCAAATTTTCCTATTACCGTAAAAAAAATGCTTCGGGCTCAAGAGATTGCCATGGAAAATAAGCTGCCAATAATATATCTTGTTGATAGTGCCGGGGCTTATTTGCCAATGCAAAACGAAGTATTTCCTGATAAAGAGCATTTTGGGCGCATTTTCAGAAATAATGCAAAAATGAGCTCCATGGGCATACCACAGCTTTCCGCTATCATGGGTGCATGTGTAGCTGGCGGGGCATATTTGCCGGCAATGTCTGATTATTCTTTTATTGTGGAAGGTACCGGCTCTTTGTTTTTGGCGGGTTCATTTTTAGTAAAGTCATCAATTGGGGAAGTGATTGACAATGAAACACTTGGGGGTGCTGAAACACATTGTGAAATATCTGGAGTAACTGACAATAAATATCCAAATGATGAAAGCTGTCTCGATGCTATTAGAAAAGTAATGGACAAATTAGGTGCTTCGCAAACAGCCGGATTCGATAAAAAAATGGCTACAAACCCTTCAGTTCTATCGGAAGAAATATACAATATATTGCCACTGAATCGTATTAAACCCTATAATATGGCTGATATTATAAAATGTATTGTAGATGCTAACTCCTTTGATGAATACAAGGAATTGTATGGCAAAACAATTATTTGTGGATTAGGAAGAATAGAAGGTTGGGCAGTGGGAATAGTGGCCAATCAACGGCTGGTGGTAAAAACAAAGAAAAACGAAATGCAAATGGGAGGAGTTATTTATTCTGATTCGGCCGATAAAGCGGCTCGTTTTATTATGAATTGCAACCAACAGAAAATCCCTTTGGTGTTCCTTCAAGACGTTAACGGCTTCATGGTGGGGAGTCGATCGGAGCATGGTGGTATTATAAAAGATGGCGCAAAAATGGTAAATGCGATGGCTAATTCTGTTGTACCAAAATTTACTTTTATTGTTGGGAATAGCTATGGTGCAGGTAATTATGCCATGTGTGGTAAGGCCTATGATCCACGCCTAATATATGCATGGCCCACTGCCCAAATGGCGGTAATGAGTGGTGCATCAGCTGCTAAAACCTTACTCCAAATTGAGGAAAGTAAATTAAAAAGGCAAGGGAAAGTAATTTCAGTACAGGATGAGGCTACATTATTAAGCGAAATAACCAACAAATACAATTCGGAATTAAGCCCTTATTATGCAGCCGCTAGGCTTTGGGTGGATGGAGTGATTGACCCAATTGATACTCGAAAAATAATTTCTATGGGTATTGAAGCGGCCAACCATGCCCCGATCATGGAGCGGTATAATGTTGGGGTTATTCAGACTTAAAAAAATACTTTAAATTCATCTAAACCCTCATTTAATTCTGTGGATTAAAAATATGCCAAAAAGTAATCTGATAGACCTAAAAAGCCACATTTAGTAAAATTTTTATTTCTTTGAAAATTATTAAACATCAACGAACTATTATTTTTCATAATTATTTTTAACAAAAATTATGAGAATGAACGTATTGAAAAAGTCGCTTGGAAAGCAAAAAATTAGCCAGTCCGTAAAATTTTCAGTATTTTTGTGCGTTATTTATTCACAAAAAGTATAAAATGTTAGGGTTTAGAAAGTATTCAATTTTTATTATTTTACTTATTTTAGTTTCGTCAGCATGTAAAAAAGCCGACGATTTATCCACCTTGGCCGACTTCCTTTCGAGAGATGATAGCGACTCGAAAATACTCAGAGAGTACAAAACTTGGGTGGTTTCGGAAGGTTCAATTGTGAGAGAGGGCTTGCCCACTTTGATTTATAAAAAAGGCCAGCCAATACAAGGCAATTTTGATCCTTCAAAAATTTCATTTGTATTTTCTGCCAATAATACCTTCCAAGGAACTGACGAAAAAGGTAAGCCCGAGTCAGGCCAATGGCTACTTGAAGAATCGCCAAGCAAACTGAAACTAGTAACATCACAAGTTGCTGAATCTTTTGATATTATACAATTGACCAAAACAAATTTGGACATAAAAAACGATGAAAAGATTGAGGATAAATCGGCAGTTGTAATAATAAAAATGGTGCCAAATAGATAGTTTAGCTTTTTTTTAAAACGATCATTGAATATGAATGTATTTAAATTAACTCCAATTTTTTTACTGCTTTTTATTGGAAGCTGCAAGGAAAAAACAGTTGATGCCAATTTGACCAAATTAGAAATGGTGTCGAGAACCTGGGTTTGTGAAGAAGCCAACATTTTGGGTCCTCCTGTTACACCAATTTATAAAAAAGGGTCGTCTGGTAATATTCTTGAACTTAAAGACTCATTTATTAGCTTCAAAAAAGATGGTACTTATACTGGAATTGATTTCAACGCTTCGCCTCAAACAGGTTCATGGAAGTTTAAAAGCAACGATACTGTTGCCGAGCTAGACGCTTGGGATTACGAATTTAAAATTGTGAACCTAACAAAAAATAATTTGGACTTTAATACCCAGGTCGATTATAACGATAAAACTTATGATGTTTTCGTGAAAATGGTGCCAAAATAACTGTGAGAACTTACTATTTACTATTAAAAAATCATTTACAAAGAAATAAATAATATGAAAAAATACATTCAAATTTTAACTATTGCAATTGTACTATTTCAATTATCGGGCTGCCAAAAAGAGGAGGAAGTTGTTTCAAAACAAACTAAAACTGAGTTGGTTACTGCAAAGCCTTGGGTTATAAATCAAGCTGATTTTATGGCTATTCAGATTTTTAAAAAAGGAGTGATGTCAAATTTATTGGATGCTTCGAAAATTTCGCTATCATTCAAAAAAGATGGCTCTATTACTGCCACTGACCTAAATGGCAATGCAATTGCAGGTAAATGGTCGTTTAATGCCGATGAAACTAAAATTACGCTACCGGCAGGCTTACCTTTTAGTGAGGTGGTAATTGACAACCTTACCATCACAAATTTTGATGTGAGTGTGCCTAGTTTTACTTATGCAGTATTGGGTACAAACTTAACCGGTAAGCTTATTGTTAAAATGGAGCCAAAGCTTTAATAATAAGATAGTTGTAATACAAGTGTCTTTTTAAAAAATCATTTCATTTTCACAATAGTTACGCCGGCACCACCCCTATCGGCATGCTCATCGTTCATTTGGCCAACTTGTTTGTAGCTTTTAAGTTGATTTCTGATTAAAGTTCTAAGTATTCCATCGCCTTTACCATGCACAATTCTCAATTCGGGATAGCCCAACATAATGGCATCGTTCATAAAATAGTCCACTTTTTGAAGTGCCTCATCCCCTCGGCTTCCTCTGATGTCAAGATTGAAGGTAAAATTCATCATTTTCTCATTCAAATCAACTCCTTTAATAGATCTAATAGGAGCTTCCTCAACCACAATTTTATTAAACTCTTTTTTCGAAATTTTCTCTAGCCTATTTAATTTTATAGTTGTTTTCAATGAGCCAATAGCTACTTCCACATCTTTACCTCTAAGGCCAATTACTTCTCCAACAGTTTCTTGCCCTTTTATTCGCACCAATGAATTTAAGGTGATTTCTCCTTTATCTATTTGATATTCTGGCGCTTCGGTATCTGTCTTTGACTTTTCAATTTTTAATTCTTTTTCCTCAAATATCTCTAATTCCTCTCTTATTACCTTAGTAATTTCTTTATCGGCCTTAAATTCTTTAATGTCTTTTATGGCTTTTTCTATTTTTTGGTTGGCATCTTTAACCAACTGTTTTGCTTCCAATTTGGCTGTATTTACAATTGCCTTTTTTTGGCTTTCAAGTAATTCTTTTAATTGGGTATATTGCTCCAGATTATGCTTTAACGACCGTTCAATTTGAGCGTTTTGCATGTTTTTTTCAATAAATACTTTCTTTTCAATCTCGAGTTCTTTGAGCATTTTCTCAAAGTTTACTTGTTTTGAACCTAGCTTTTGTTTTGCATTATGAATAACCGACTTTTTCAGTCCAATTTTATTGGCAATTTCTAAGGCAAACGAACTGCCAGGTTTGCCAATTTCCAAGTCAAACATTGGCTCCAAATGCTCTGAGTCAAACCGCATTGCGCCATTAATGATGCCGCTTGTTTTGTCGGCGAAAGCCTTCAGATTGGTGTAGTGGGTGTTTATTACGCCAAAAGCTTTGGTTTTTACAAGCTCTTCTAATATAGATTCGGCAATTGCTCCACCCAAACTTGGCTCTGTACCAGTACCAAATTCGTCAATTAGAAATAAAGTTTTCGAATCAGTATTTTCAAGAAAATACTTCATATTTGTCAAATGCGAACTATAGGTACTAAGGTCGTTTTCAAGGCTTTGCTCATCGCCAATATCAATAAAAATATTTTTGAAAATACCCATTTCGGTCATTTCGCCCACAGGAACCAACAAGCCACATTGAAGCATAAATTGGGATAAACCAATGGTTTTCAACATCACGGATTTGCCGCCTGCATTTGGTCCAGAAACCAATAAAATATGATCAACATCAGGTAGTTGCAAGTTGAGAGGTACTACTTTTTTGCCTAATTTTTTGTAAGAAATAAAAAGCAAAGGATGTTTTGCTGATATCAAACTGATGGTTTGATTATTAACAATTTTAGGTAAAATTGCTTGCATTTCAATAGCAAGATTTGCTTTGGCTCTTATAAAATCAATGATACCCAAAAAGGTAAAACATTTTTTTAAATTGGGTACAAAAGGCCTTATTTCGCTTGACAATTGGGTTAATATTTTGATAATCTCTCGTCGCTCGGCAGATTCAAGTTCTTTAATTTCATTATTAAGTTCCAATATTTCCGCTGGCTCCATAAAAACGGTTTTACCGGTGTCAGATTCATCGTGAATAAAGCCTTTTATTTTTCTTTTGTGCTCCGCTGCAATGGGTATGACCATTCGGCCGTTTCTTACTGTAAGTGAAAAATCGTCGGTGATCCAGCCGCTGTTTCGGGCATGTTTTAAAATAGAATCTAATTTTTTACGAAGCTCATTTTCAGTACTATTTATGGCTTTTCTGATTTTTAATAAATCATCGGAAGCTTTGTCTTTTAGCTTACCTCGTTCATCAATAATTTTAGAAATAGCTTGAATTATATGTTTTATTTCAAATTTGTTGGTTGATTTATGGTTTATTTCGGTACTATTATCAAAAGCTAAACTGCATATTTCCATCAGATTAGGGTATTGATTCTCCTCTCTGTTTTTTATATAATTAATGCAATCTTGTATTGTTTTTAAAGAAAGAAGCAATTCAAAAAACTCTTCATCAATTAAAAAGGTGCCGTCAACGGAAAGTTTATTTAAATGAAAGGTAACATCAAAATAATTTTGCGACGGAAAAGGAGTATCAAAAGCTAAAATATTTTTCATCTCAGCAGTTTGGTTCACCATTTTCATTACCAATTCATACTTCTCTGTAAACCGCATTTTCGTCACAAAATTACGACCTAATGTGCTAATGCACAGTTCCATGAGCATGGTTCTTATTTTGTCAAAACCTAATTTTTGTTCTATTGAATTCGGATAATACATTAAATTTGTTTACAAATTATTCTGCAAATTTAAGGAGTATAAGTTTAAACTTTTAAAATAATTTAAATTGGGTTTTAAAAGAGAAAAATCATCAAATTCATAGCAAA
>JANMZR010000038.1:0-3832 GCA_031383555.1 Cytophagaceae bacterium
GAGTAACTAAAATAATCAATCCTGTTGATTCTGATATTGTATGGAATGTAACCGAAAAATTTTGGGAAATAAGCTTCCCAATTTCTGGTTTCAGTGCATTTTTTATAGTTTCAGAGAATAGTGCTCCATTACCGGTAAACCTTGTTTCATTTATTGCCAAACCTGAATTTTCAGGAAACTTATTAGAGTGGTCCTCCTCCGTAGAAAATAACCTAAGCCATTTTGAGATTCAAAAAAGTTATAATTCCAAAGATTTCAAATCAATTGGGAAAATATTTTCAATAAAAAAATCAAATGAAATTAGTCACTATTCATATTTTGATAATTTAATATTTGAAAATTTTGTTTCTTTTTATAGGTTAAAAATGATTGATTTGAATGGTGCATTTGAGTATAGTAAAATAATTTCAATTAAAAATGAAACTATTTTTGGAGCAAATATCATAGAAAATCCAATTTCTAATGAATTGAGAATTGAGATCGGCAATAATATGATTGGCGAGGTAAATATCATTATTAATGATATTTCAGGTAAAATAGTATTTGATAATATTTACGATAATAAAAATAATTCATTTAAAATCAATACAATAAATTGGCAAGTGGGTGAATATATTTTAAATATTTACAGTAAAAATAAAACCGTTTCTAAAAAGTTTTTGAAGAAATAATAATCAATCAGCCAAAACCTCACTTATTTTACTAACCCCGTTTTCATTAAACGCCTCAATAGCATAAAAATATTTGACTCCCTTGTTTAACGCCCTCAGATCCAATGAGTTGGCAGTAAATGGCATTTGATAAGTTTGGTATAATTTATCTTTTGCAATACCCCAAAGTATGTTGTAACCTGTTGCATCAGGTACTTTTTTCCAAGAAATATTGGCATTTCTTTCGTCCGATTGGCGTTTTACTTTAAAATCTATTGGGGTAATCGGTAAACTACCATAGCCGTTGCCAAAAACCCTAAATTCGCCAATTGCAAGGTTTACTGCCCTCACATAAACATGCTCATATTTCACATATCGAGCACGAGTTGGAGTAAGCTTAAGGTATGCACAGGCACGGTCACGCTTGGGTTCTTTTGTGAGGTCTTTTAATAGATTCCATTTTTTACCATCGATACTTCCCCAAATTTTGAATTGAGTATAAACACTTGAATCAGAGTCAAATACATTATTTTTGTAGTCAATAAAGTTTACCTGAATAGCCTTTACTTCCATTTCTTTTTTTAAATCAACTACAATATTTTCACCAGCTTTATTTTGTTTTGCTACCCAAAAAGTTTGACGGCCTTCATCAGTAAGGTTTTTAGCAAGGTGAATTGTGTCCTGTACCGAAGAAACGGTTACGGGTTTATTTTCACTTAAAAGCATCCAGCCTGTGAAAAGTGCATCTTTTTGCTCCCATTTTCCTGTTGGCAAATAATGCGGATAATCGCCAAATCTAGTGTTGGCAAAAAGCTGATTATCTTTATCAAAACCTGCTGGGAACATTGATATTCTACGTTCCATAGGCCAATTTACCGCCAACCATGGAGTGCCTGTATTCCAATAATTACCATAAACATCCTGAAAAGTATTACCATGGCCTGCACCAGTCATATAACCACCTGGTTTATAGCTTATTGGGTTGTATGGAGCATAATCAAAAGGCCCTAAAGGATTGTCGCCTACATAGGTTCCATTGCCATAAACATTGTATTCAGTACCTGGTGCGCCATATTGAAGAAAGTATTTACCCCGGCTTTTCGTCATCCAAGCACCTTCCGTAAATGGCTTAATTTTATCTTGATGGTTAGGCCCAAATCGCTCCCAACCATGCTCATAAGGGTTCAGGAATATTAAACCTTTATAATCGTTTTTATCTTTATAATTCAGATTTTTCGATTTATCCAGCTCTGTCCCAAAAATCGGATATACATTTGAGCTGCCCCAATACATAAACCACCGGTCGGTGTCCTCGTCATGAAAAAGAGCTGGATCCCATGGGCCGATATCTTTTGGCAGTTGAGGGAGCCATCGATTTAGAAATTTCAATTTACCTTTTTCGGGTTCTGTAGAATAAAAAATTGGCCGTTGCTGAAAAGTTGACTGAAACAAATACAAAGTATCTCTCACTGAAAGTGCCGCTGGGGCGCACATATCTTCCATTGGCCATTTATCAGGGGTAATAAATTTCCAGTTTACCAAATCTTTAGAGTGCCACCAGCCACCCGAAATAGTCACAAAAAGGTAATATTCGCCTTTATGAGTAATTATAACTGGGTCAGCTCCAGACCGATAGGATATTTTTTCATTTAATTGCTCAAAATTATACCGATAACTTATATCCATCGGGTTGCAATAGGTTTTTTGTTGGCTTTTTAACTTGAAATTAACAATTAGTAAAAGTAAGAAGATAGCTTGCCATGAAGAATTGGTAATTTGGAATAGAAAATTCACAAAAAAAATATGCAATTTATTTTTCATAAATAAAAGTATTGGATTTCATTTCTTTACATAATAAAATTAACTCAAAACTCACAACAACCCAAATCATACCTCTTTAGGACCTCGTAAATGAATAACCAATCCATTCAAAAAATTACGGAGAATTTGATCACCACATTTTTTAAAATTAGGGTGATCCTCATTTCTAAACATATCACCCATTTCACTTTTATTGGTGGTAAAGCCAGTTAGTTTTATGATATCAACAATTTCGTCGGTTCTTAAAGATAGAGCAACTCTGAGTTTTTTAAGTATATCGTTATTTGACATTAATAGGATTTTATTTCACCGAAATTAAGCTTTTATTTTTGAAAATTAATAAAAAAAGCCTTCAGTAGGTTTCTGAAGACTTCTAATAAATATTTGAAATGTAATTTTTGAATCTCAAATCTAATTTCTCAAATCACAAATTTAATTTTAATGATGTGTAGTCAAATCTTTCTTACAGCAACTTGATAGTTTTTCGTAGGCTACTGGATCTGAAGCTACTTCGTCGGCATCATAACCAGTATTTGAAACCATTTTTTTTATAGTTGCCGGATTAGTTTTTTTGGCATTATAAGTTACGGTCAAAATTTTGCTTGGTATATCCAAATTCACATCTTCAATTCCTTTTTCAAAGGCAAGGTTTTTTTCAATCTTCCTTTTACACATACCGCAAACGGCAGAAGTTTTGATTTTTATTACAGCTGGATTATCGCCTGCAAAAGCAAAATTTATTGTGAGAAATGTTAGTAAGAGAATTTTTAAATTTTTCATATTTTAGTATTTTTTAAATGGTATACAAATTTGTAAAAAAAAAGTTAATCAAACATTAAAATTTAAATAAAATTGATAGTTATTTTTAACATATTAATTTTAAATGGAGTTCTTGTGAAAGTTTATCTTGAATAAATTGAATTATTTTTCGATTTTCCAACGAAAGCCTGTATATATTACTCTTCCTGCAACTGGACCCCAAACCATTGAGGCATCAAAATGTGCTGCAAAAGGGTCTTTCGCATTATATATCGGATCTTTTTGTTTGAAATTGGAAAGGTTTTCACCGCCAATATAAAATTCCCAATTTTTAAAAACCTTGGTAACTTGTGCATTAATATTTGAAAAAGAAGGCGCATAGATTAACGGTGTAGTACTCGTATGAGCATGCCCGTGCGTACTATTTGGTATCCTTCTTTTGCCATTCCATTGCCACGTAAAGTCATATTTCCATTTATTCCATTTAGTGGCATAAGAAGTATTAAACAATAACCGATCTCTATTTACAAACATTTTTGGCAACAAAGTATATATTTCATTTTCTGCTTTCATCTCATTTCTAATGTCCACATTTCTATAAG
>JANMZR010000074.1:0-9394 GCA_031383555.1 Cytophagaceae bacterium
GAATAAAGGAGTTGTTTTCATTTTTGTAATAATTAAATCTTATAATAAAATTCAAAGTTAGGATGTAATTTTCAATTCGAAGAGTCCATCTATTTTAAAATATAAAAAAAATGGTCGGTAGGTTTCAAAATCTATAAAAGATAAATAAAAAGGTATAATTATTTCTTCCAATTAAATTCCCAATATTTTGCGAGATTTTAAAAAAAAACATTTTAAATAATTTTTCCAATAGTTCAATATATTTAATTTACAGCAGTATTTTATTTTACTTAACTATTTGATATAATGACAGTTAATGATTTTTATTACAGTGTAATTACTCGTATTTTTTTCTTTCTAATAAGAAAATAAAAAACCAACCAACCTTTTTTAACTATTTTTGAATATTAATAGGAATTAGTTTAAAATTTATGTTTGAAGATAAAAATTTACCTAATATTACTGTTTGGGTCGCTGCCAGAAATGAAGAAAATGTTATATTGAATTGCCTTGAAAATATATTTCAAATCGATTATCCAATAAATAAAATTCAAGTACTTATCGGTAACGACCAATCGATAGATAATACACAAGCTTTGGTTCAAGAATTTATTAATGATAAGCCAAATTTTCAAATAATAAACATTGAAAAAGTAATAAATAATCAACGAGGCAAGGCCAATGTTTTAGCTAATTTATATGAATACAGTACGGGAGAGTACTTTCTAATTACCGATGCAGATGTAATTGTAAAGTCAAGTTGGGCCAAAGGAATGGTTAAGAATTTCTTAAAAAAGCCCTCAATAGGCCACCAAGTAGGTGTTACTTCTATAAATTCAAATTCACTTTTCGGTATATTGCAGGCAATTGATTGGCTTTGGGCACTTACTTTATTGAAATGCGCCTCAATATTTAAAATACCTCTTACAGGATTAGGAAACAATTCGGCAATTTCAAGAAAAGCTTATGAATCTGTGGGTGGTTATGCTCAAATACCTTTTTCTATAACAGAAGATTTTGCCCTTTTTCATGCAATTGTGAATAATGGTTTTTCTTTTCACAATGCTATCAACATTAAAGTTTTCGCCAAAACCAGCTCAATTGGTAGTGTTAAGGAGTTTTTGCATCAAAGGAAGCGGTGGATGGTAGGAGCACTCCAATGCCCTCGGTGGGTTGTGCTATTTTTGTATTTTCAGGCCTTATTTCCCTTTATATTATATGGCTCAAGTATCTTTATATCAAGTAATTGGGCTATGAATTTATTTTTATTAAAATTTTTCTCATTAATAATTTTAATATTGCCAACTCTAATAATTTTAAAAGAATTCAGGTTAATTCCTTTTTTGATTTTATATGAATTTTATTCCTGGGCTTGGGGTTTTACAATGGTAGTATTTTATTTTTTGCCCATAAATATTGATTGGAAAGGAAGAATTTATAAAACTAGTTAGAATTTAGGTTTTTGGGGCAAATGGGCTCAGTTTGAAATTGATAACTAATTTTCAAAAGCCACATTTAATTAAAAGTCAACCTCGAATAATTTGAGGATAAGCTTTTTAACAATTTTTGAAAAATGTTAGATAGAAAGATAATAGAAACACATGCTCATATTTATGATGAGGCTTTTTTGGAAGATAAGGTTACAATGCTGAATCGTGCCAAGTCTGCTGGTATTGCTGAAATTTGGATGCCCAATTGTAATTCTGAAACTATAGGCCCAATGTTGGAATTAGCCAACGAGTTTCCAGACTTTTGCCTTCCAATGATTGGCTTGCATCCATGTTATGTTAATGAAAATTTTGAATCAGAATTACAAATTGTTGAAAATGAAATAGTTAAAAGAAAACCATTGGCTATTGGTGAAATTGGTTTGGACTTGTTTTGGGACAAAACTTTTTACGAACAACAAAAAGAAGCCTTTATTTGCCAATCAAATTTAGCTATTAAGCATAATTTATGGATTGATATTCATTCGAGAAATGCCTTTTGGGAAACTGTTGAATTAATAGAAAAGATAGCTGATAAAAGACTTAAAGGCATTTTTCATTGTTTTGTTGGTAACGAAGATGAAGCTAATAAAGCGATTGAATTAGGTTTTTTATTAGGAATAGGAGGGGTGAGCACCTTTAAAAATGGAGGTTTAGATAAAATTTTACCCAATATCGATTTGAAAAACATCGTGTTGGAAACAGATTCGCCCTATTTAGCTCCAGTTCCCTATCGAGGAAAGCGAAATGAACCAGCTTATTTAGAATTCATTATTCAAAAAATAGCTAGTTTTTATTGCACTACCGTTGAAAATATTTGTCAAATTACTACTGAAAATGCCATGAGGTTGAAAGCGGATTTTTCATAAAGCTACTAATAAAATAATGTATAAAATAACAAAAATTAAAACCCGGGCATTTGGAAATGACGAGCAAAAAGTGCTCATCATTTATACTGGAGGTACTTTGGGAATGGTTTTTGACAATAAAAGTCAAAGTTTAGTGCCTTTTGATTTTGAGCAAATACCTGACAATTTACCAGAAATATCAAGGCTTGACTTTGAAATAACAGTAATCACTTTGGATGTTTTAATAGATTCATCCAATATGAAGCCCAAGAATTGGGTTGCTTTGTCTGAATTAATTGAGCTACATTATCATAATTACGATGCTTTTGTAATATTGCATGGCACTGACACAATGGCGTACACGGCTTCCGCATTAAGTTTTATGCTTATAGGTTTGAGCAAACCAGTAATTTTAACGGGGGCCCAATTGCCAATCGGCATGGCTAGAACCGATGCCAAGGAAAATTTGATTACAGCTTTGGAAATTTCCATTGCCAAAAAGAATGATAAACCTGTTATTTCGGAGGTTTGTATCTATTTCAATTCGGTGCTTTTACGTGGCAATAGGTCCAGAAAGCATGAAAGTGTGCAGTTTGACGCTTTTGTTTCTGAAAACTACCCTCCTTTGGCCACAGTTGGAGTTACAATAGATTATAATTGGCCTTATTTAAAAGAAAGTCATTTAACATCGAATTTATTTCTAAGAAAAAATTTGAACGAAAATGTAATTTTCCTTAAATTGTTTCCAGGTATTTCTGAAGTTTTTGTAAAAAACATACTCGACCTTCCTAACTTAAAAGGTGTTGTTTTGGAAACATTTGGTTCAGGGAATGCGCCCACTGAACAATGGTTTATTGAGGCACTTTCTAATGCCATAAAAAGTGAAATTCTGATTATAAATGTTTCACAATGCATTGGTGGTAAGGTAGTTCAGGGGAGTTATCAAACAAGTCGGTTTTTAGCCAATATTGGAATAGTAAGTGGCGAGGACATAACTGCGGAGGCAGCGATTACTAAGCTTATGGTTGTGTTAGGACAAAACTTGAATTTTGAGGAGGCTATTGTTAAGTTAAAAAGCAACCTTGCTGGTGAAATTGGCTAATTATAAATATATCAAAATGATTCAAATTTGATTATATTTGCCTTCCAAAAAGAGGGGTGTCCGAGTGGCTGAAGGAGCTCGCTTGGAAAGCGTGTGTACTCCAAAAGGGTACCGTGGGTTCGAATCCCATCCCCTCTACTTTTAAAATTCATATATTATTGATTATTAATAATATATGAATTTTAATACTTAGTTAAAGCATATTTAGGTGTCTATATCATTGGCTAACTAGTCATACTGATTTTTTAACTGGTTTTGATATTTCAGAATGAAAGATAAGGTGGTAATCATAACAGGTGGCTCGTCGGGCATTGGTAAAGCGATGGCCTTTGCTTTTGTTTTAGATGGTGCCAAAATTGTGATTTCTGCAAGACATTCAGGGCCTTTGGAGCTCACAGGCAAAGAGTTAAGTCTAAAAGGTATTGATAACATTGCAATAGTAGCTGATGTTAGCGTTGAAAATGACAATAGAAGACTTATTGATGCTACAATTGAAAAATATGGTAAAATTGATATTCTTATTAACAATGCAGGCATTACAATGCGATCTTTATTTGACGATCTTGAAGATATTGACGTAATAAAAAAGGTAATGGATGTGAATTTCTACGGAACTGTTTTTGCTACAAAATTTGCACTTCCGTATATAAAGAAAACCAAAGGCTCAATTGTAGGTATCTCATCCATAGCAGGTTACAGAGGTTTGCCAGTACGTACGGGATATTCAGCTTCTAAATTCGCAGTTAATGGATTTCTTGAAGCTTTGAGAACGGAGCTATTAAAAACTAATGTCCATATACTTACGGCTTGTCCAGGTTTTACAGCTTCAAATATCCGATTTTCAGCATTGGATGGTGCCGGCAATGAAACTGGCGAAACAGTGAGAGATGAAGACAAGATGATGAGCCCTGATGAAGTAGCTTATGAAATATTAAAAGCAGTTAAACGACGAAAAAGGCAATTAATTCTGACTTCTAGAGGGCGCTGGACCGTTTTTCTCAATAAATGGCTGCCTGCTGTCACCGATAGAATTGTTTATAAAATATTGGCCAAAGAAAAGGATTCACCTTTGGCAAATTAGAATTAATTTACCAACCAAACATTTGCTTTATTAATGTAATAAAATTTATTGTTACGGAATATCCTATACCAAATATCTTCACTACCAATAATATTTATTCTGTGACCCGACGCTAATAGCTCATTTACTGGTGAGGCTGACGATGGGTCTTCCCTTAAGGAAGTATTTTCATTGTGAATGATGCCTTGCTTATATAACCTTGAGATATTTATTATAAAAAACACGCCAATTAAATATAATAAAAATACAACTTTTTGTTTTATTGAAATTGGCTCTTTTTTTACTCTTTTTACCATTAAAACCGACATCACATAAAGGCCAAGAATTGCCAATATCAATAGGAGAATATACGAATACTGTTTAATTAAAAGTAATATTAAAAAGAAATCGGTTAGTTCATAGCCATCAATATTGTTTTCATTGGCTATCGAATTCATTTTGGTCATAACTAATTCCGTTGGGTTTCTTTCATAATATAAATTCAAAAAATAAAGTGTTTTTGTATAATCTTTTTCCCTTTCATGAATAAATGCTAATTTGAGCAATGCATTTTTTTTAAAATTATACTTATTCATTATTAAATTGTAATATACTTCTTTTGCCTTTGAGTACTCTTTTTGAGCGAAGTATTTATCGGCAATATTTATTTTGCTCGGAGTAGTCTGTGAATGAACACTTTGAGTGAGGCATAAAATAATCAAGAAAAAAAAGTAGGCATTTTTCAAACTCATTCTTTGGATATTACAATTAGAAATGGTAATTTTGCATCGCAATTAAGGAAAAATCTTTGAATATTGCAAGATTCCGTAGCTCAGTTGGTAGAGCAATACACTTTTAATGTATGGGTCCTGGGTTCGAATCCCAGCGGGATCACAAAAAATAAGTAGTAAGATTTGGTTAGAAACTTAGCTTATTTTTTAGACCAGAAATGGTCCGTTCGTCTAGGGGTTAGGACACGTCCCTTTCACGGATGAAACACGGGTTCGATTCCCGTACGGACTACAAAGCCAGCGCATTTGCGCTGGCTTTTTCGTTTTCATTACCTTTTTCTTATCTTGCAACTATATTTTCAATTTAAATTAAAAATCACTTTTAATCAAAATTTATGCATCGCATTTCTTCAACTGGAATTATTCAAATATTCTTTTTTTTATTTTTCATTCCCACCACTTTTGCTCAACTAAAATCGCCAGCCCAATATTTCGGTTATGAATTGGGAACTAAGTTTCACAGGCATCATCAAATGGTTGAATATGTCGATTACTTAGTCTCAAACAACAGTTCAAAGGCCAAGATGATAGAATATGGTAAAACATATGAAGGTCGAAAGCTTTTTGTAATTGCTATTTCCTCTATTGAAAACATAAGTCAACTTGAAACTATTCGCCAAAACAATCTCAAATCAATAGGTTTGATGGAAGGTACGCCAAGTCAAAAGCAGCCGGCAATAGCTTGGTTAAGTTATAATGTACATGGCAATGAACCCGTTTCAATGGAAGCAAGTATGGAGGTTTTGTATCGTTTGCTTAATAATAAGGAAGGTGAGAACGATAAAATTTTATCAAATTCAGTAATTATAATTGATCCATGTATAAATCCTGATGGGAGAGATAGATATGCCAATTGGTTTAACCAGAAAGTTGGGACTAATTCTAATTCAGACCCGATTTCCATGGAACATAGTGAGCCTTGGCCAGCAGGCCGTACCAACCATTATCTTTTCGATTTGAATAGAGATTGGGCTTGGATGGTTCAAGATGAGTCGAAGCAAAGAATGGCACTCTATAACAATTGGATGCCTCATTTACATGCCGACTTTCATGAGCAAGGAGTAAACAATCCCTACTACTTTGCGCCAGCTGCCAAACCCTATCATGAGGAAATGACAGGATGGCAGCGAGAATTTCAACAAAAAATAGGTCAATACAACAAAAAAGAGTTTGATAATAACGGTTGGCTTTATTTCTCTAACGAAAGATTCGACTTGCTTTATCCAAGTTATGGCGACACCTACCCAACTTTTAACGGGGCCATTGGTATGACTTACGAGCAAGGTGGTATTAGAGGGGGGCTTAGCTATGTTTTGGATGATGGCGATACATTAACCCTTAAAAAAAGAATCAGCCATCATATTGCCTCAAGCTTTTCAGCCATCAATGCTATTTCTGATAATGCAAGTAAAAATGTGGACGAATTTATTAAGTATTTTGAAAAATCTAAAAATAGTTCCGAAGCTTTGTATCAATCCTATGTGATAAAAAGTAAAGATGCTGAAACCAAAATAGCCGAGTTTACAAAACATATGGATTTGTTGGGTGTAAAATACGGTATTGCTGGCAAATCAATTCCTGCTAATGGCTATTCTTATATTGATAGAAAAACAAAAAACTTTACAATTGAAGCTAATGACCTGATTTTGAGTATGAACCAACCAAAGTCTAAATTGTTAAAAGTATTGATGGAGCCTCAAACTTTTATAGAAGATTCGATTACCTATGACATAACCGCTTGGTCAATGGCTTATGCTTATGGCCTGAATGCTTTTTCAATAAAAGAAAAAATAGGCTCAAAACCTTACGATGCCATTAAGATTAACAATATTGTTGATCCTGCAAAAAAACCTTTTGCTTATATCATAAAATGGGATTCATTCTCAAGTGCTAAATTGATGGCAGAGCTTTTAAACAAAAAAATTAAAGTACGTCGTACCGAATTGCCAATAGAAATTGATGGAAAGTCATATGAAAGAGGCACCTTAATTGTTACTAGGACAGGCAATGAGAGTATTGCTAATAATTTGGAAAATTTAGTTTTTGGCATTGCCAACAAATATAATGTACTAGTAAATAAATCCTTTACAGGCATGGTAACTAAAGGCTTTGATTTAGGGTCAGAAAACGTACCAGTGTTGCAAAATCCGAGAATTGCTTTAATCGGAGGTGAGCCAGCTTCAACAAGTTCATTTGGAGAAATCTGGCATTTTTTTGATAGACAAATCAATTTTCCAATTACGATGGTCAATTCTGATTTTTTGTCTGCTAATAATTTTTCAAAATTTGATGTAATTATTATTCCTGCTGGTGCCTTCAACAGGGTATTAATGGATAATACATTAAAGGCACTTCAAGATTGGGTGAAGTTAGGAGGTAAGTTAATTATTATGGAAAATGCCAATAATTCATTTGCTGATAAAACAGGCTTTGACCTAAAAAAGAAGGAAGTAAAAAAGGATACCACAATTAACTCACATTTATACGAAAACCGTGAGCGTGTTGAAATAAGCGATGACACGCCTGGAAGCATTTATGCTTTGAATATGGATAATACACATCCGCTAGCCTTGGGATACGATAAAATCTATTACAGTCTTGTTTTGAATGCCTCAGATTTTAGCCCACTAAAAAATGGCTGGAATGTTGGCACAATAAAGGATAATAGTATTGTAGCTGGATTTGTTGGAAAAAAAGCACAAGAAAAATTAAAAAACTCACTAGCTTTTGGTGTTGAAGAAATTGGTAAGGGTAAGGTGGTATATATGATTCATAACCCACTATTTAGAGGCTTTTGGCAAAATGGTAAAATGTTATTTACAAATGCTGTTTTTGGCTTTTGATTGTAATATAATTATTGTAGGAACACGCTTTGAGGCGTGTTCCTACTCCTTTTTATAAATTTATCATTACCGATATTGGCATATGGTCAGAGGCAAATTTATACTTTTTATAAATTGCCTGCCCATCCTTCATCTTTAGGTGTACTTGTGCACTATTTACCCAATTTCTATCGACATGGCTGTAAAGAATATGGTCAATCCATTCTTTTTGGTATACATCATTGAAAATAGGGTCTTTAAAAGAAGTCGTATAGATATTTTCGAAATTCAAACTATCTTTTTCTTTTTCCGTAAGTGTGTCGAATAGTGCATTGCCCATACACAATTTAGGCTTCCAAACATTGCCCATCAACCGCTCAATGCCAGACCCAAATAGGCGTTTTTCGCTATCATCAAGGCCCGGGCCGTCGTTTATATCACCGCAAATAATAAGAGGTATATTTTTGGTGGCTGGGTCAATAAGGTAAGCATCTGTGAATTTTTGCCTGATTTGAAGGCATTGGGCTAATATCTTTTTTCTATTTCCATCTGCAACTGACCACCATTTGCTCCATTCATAGGCATTGAAAATCCCTTTACTTTTTAAGTGTAGCCCTAAAATTCGAAACACTTTTTGGTCGGAGGTGTTGATTTCCGCATAAGCGGGGTAGCGTTCAAATTTGTACTTTTCAGTTACCCCAGTTTCATCATTCACTAGCTCAAATGGATTGAAAGCTGCTATGGATTGACTGTCGAAAAATTGAACTGGATTTGCTGCGTCAAATTTACCTGTATCAGTGCGTACAGCCACTCCTATGCATTGTGATGAACCTTTTGAAGTTTGTATGTTTGTTTTCCAAGTGCCAGTTACATCTGTATCAAAAAATCTTTGAAGCTCTACTGTTTTATTGGGTCCTTCTACAATTGCTACTACATCAGGGTTTATGTCTTCAATTACTCCAGAAAGGTGTTCACGCCTGATTTTTACAGTCGCTTTCAAATGATGTGAAGGAATGGCCGTATCTGATTTATAACTACCATCTTCTTCGAAAAGGTCGTTCATCCATTCCATATTCCAACAAAGTACTTTTACTATAGCCATAAATATTATAAGGTTTATAGGTTTAACCCAGATTACGCATTAGGTATTTATTACATAAAAAACAGTCTTCAATAAAGCTTCCATACTCAAAAATGTATCCTCACAATAGCTATGGCTATTGTTCCGGTAAATTTTTTCCGTGTGTTGCTTTCTTTTTGCCTGATTTTCCTTCACTACAATACCTAATGCGTAATCTGGGTTTA
>JANMZR010000107.1:0-5931 GCA_031383555.1 Cytophagaceae bacterium
GAGTAATTTTTTCATAGACTAAGATTTTTATTATATGAATTGAAAGTACAATTTTATTTTCCTGAATAAATAATTTCAGAAAATTTATCAAACAACACCGTTGTTGCTGGATGATTGAATGGGAGATGTTGAGTATAGATACTCGCTGCAATACCTGACTTAAAATCAATATAAAAGAAAGTATTGAGTAAGCCTCCCCATGAAACGGCACCTGCTTTTCTGCCATACGGCTTATCTTCATTGTCGATAAGCCCATATAAGCTCCATTTTGTTTTGTTTGTAATTAAACCTTCAAAATTGCAACAAAAGAAAGGATTATGGTAAGCTTCTTCTTTTGTCATAACCATATCTCCAATTTGGTTTTTATTCATTTCTAAAATGGTTGCTTTTTTCAAAATTAGTACTTTATTTATAGTGCCATAGTTGAGCATACATTGTAATAAAATAGTGTAATCATCGGGGGAGGAATATAGCCCACCATCACCCTCGAAATCGGTTACTAATTTAGTAGGTATTCTGTTTTTTGATTCTTTCAAAGTTTGTTTTCCATCAAAACCTCTGTTACCATTTGAAACGACAAATTGCTTTAGAGAATCAGGTAAATTATACCAAGTTCTGTTCATGCCTAATGGACCGGTAATATTTTTTCGAAAATAAGTTTCTAAGTCCATTTTGGTTATTTTTTCCACTAATTTTCCTGCCCAATTCGTACTTGTACCATATAAGAATTGTGTGCCACTTTCAAATCGTCTAGGGTCGTCTTTGTAATTTAATTTATAATCTTTTAAATCTGTCAAGTCTTTATACGTTGACCCTTTATAACCAAAGCCTGAGGTGTGTGTCAAAAGATGGCGAAGGGTAATCGGATTTTTGGCTTGAAGAAGCTGCCCATTGGACAAAATCGGAATTTTAGCCATTTCGGGTAGCAAATTAGAAAGGTCGTCATCTAAACCGATAAGTCCTTTTTCAACCAATTGCATGGCGGCAATACTGGTTACTAATTTTGTCATAGAGTGTATTTCAAAAATATGTTGTGAAGTTATTTTGGCATCCTCTGTCCAAACGGCTTTGCCAAATGTATACTTTCTTTTTTGATTTTTACCATTAATTGCTATAGCGACAACTGCGGGCAAATCGTTGGTTTTCATGGCTTCGTCCATCTGATTTTTTATACTTTCCTGAGTGGGGAAAGTTGTTTTTATCTGACTGATGATAGCCGGAAGGTTCTGAAATGTTATTAGTAAAAGAAGGAGGACTTTTTTCATTTTTATTGAGATTTTATGGGATAATTTTAAAATTGAAAACATTTAACTATTTTAACAATAAGTTTAGTTCATTTTCTTCCATTTTCATTATTCCTACTTTATGAACTCTTCTGGTTATTTCTCGCCAAATGGGCTCTTTAGTGTATAGTAATTTTAACATTTTAGTTGCTTTTGGTATATTGCCATTATTGACCAATGCGACCGCTGTCCAAAACTGCATTTCCAAGTTTTTGGGCAACAATTTCATTCCTGTTTCATACTCTTGCAAGGCCAAATTCCAATTATTTTTTTCGTTGGCCAAATCGCCATTACTCATGTGCTCATAGGCCCGATGCGTGTACAACAATCGCTCCATTTCGGCAATTGGATTGGGACCGTCGTCCACACGTAAATCCACCAAATGGTTATCGTCCCATGGCTTGCCTGTTGATTCACCTTTTACGACTAATATTGCCGCCGATTGCTTTCCTCGAATGTCGCCACCAGCTTTTTGAGCGGCCTTCATAGCTTCCAATAACCGCTCTGCTATGGGTAATTTTGAAGATGCTTCAAAAGCTTTCGCCATAGCAGTTGGCACTTTGTCCGTAAGCATCATATTTGATTGCACGGCAAAATTTTTGCCTTTTAATTCACCCGCAAAGGCGATGCATTTATTGCCAGTAAAATTGGCCACATTTCCTTTGCTATCTACAATTCCTACTTGCCTATCTTCCTTATTTGCATCGTCTGAAAGCAAAATATCTAGTGCTTCTTGAGAGGTTTTACCTGCTTTGAGTAAAGCTAAACCTCTGATTCCGAATGATTTATTTGTAAGTGATTGTGTGGCCACAGCCCCAACACCAGCCTCAGCCCATGATACAGTTGTACCAACACTGAACCAATGGCTCTGTACTCCAACGGCTAACTCTCCGGTATTTTCATCACGAGCCACAATGGAAAATGTATGTGCCAAACCATTATCTTTCTTGTAAAATTGTGCTTGTAATTGACTGAATATAAGTGCCAGTAAAAGAGATAGGTAGTTTTTCATAATATATACTTAAAATTAAAAAATTTAGAAAAGCAGCATAATTTTTTAAGGAATTATTTTCACATAAACCTCTGCAATTGATTGCCACTGAGTAGTATATGGCACTATTCTCATTAATATAGTTGGAATTAAAATGATGAGAAGAGCAATTGTAAATGGATTATTATTAATGTTTTTACCCAATCGATAATCATAGAGAATTAGGCCGATAAAAACCAATAACATCACCAGAGAAACGGGCGTAACTGTGTCAAAAAAATCCATTCCAAACCAGAAAATGAAAATTCTGGTTAAGCCTGGACTTAGTAACAATATGGATGTTGCGATCATGTATCGCATGTGTTTGGCAATATTTTTTCTGTTGATAATGGCTAAAATATAATAAATCACAAAAGGGAAAGTGTCAGTAAAGGGTATAAATAAT
Source organism: Cytophagaceae bacterium (assembly GCA_031383555.1). Classification (GTDB taxonomy): domain Bacteria; phylum Bacteroidota; class Bacteroidia; order Cytophagales; family Spirosomataceae; genus JANMZR01. Next base: position 2,720 of record JANMZR010000107.1, read on the forward strand.
AAGCCCACATTTTGGTTATGAGGCGAACCGTTTGACTCCTCTCTCAAATATTGATTTTTATAAACCATAAGCATTAAAACAAAAATAATTGGCACCAAAAAATAAGAAAATTTACCAATTTGTCGATGCCAATCATATTTTTTTTGTTGAATCAAAATCGGTTGAACGATAAGTAGGACAAACCAAAGTACCAGCGTAAAGGCATGAATATGATGAACCGTTTTGATGTCAATAAAATTCGGAAAAAGCACAAAATAAGTTTTATAAAAACCAATTAAGGTAATTGCAATGATTATCAGAAAAAAGTAAATGATGTTTTTATAAGCTTTTTCCATTGTTTTTTTGATTAAAAAAATACAGCAATTGGGTCTCAGGCACAATTACGACCAATGAAGTGCCTTGTGAGCCACAATCCACAGAAGTATTAATCGAAATCATCACCATAATCTTGAAGATGAAATTTTAATGTCTGCATATTTCCACGCCTCATCAAATTGCTTTTTTGTTTCATTATACTTCACAGTATTTCCCATTTTTTCATACACATTCATTAGCCCTTTTAAGGCCCATCCATTTTTAGGGAAATTCATCAAATCCTTTTCATACACTTTTTGGGCCTCTTGAATTTTTCCGGCGTCAATCAATACTGCACCCAAATGATGTCGAACAGAAAAAACCAATCTGGCGGCTCGTTATAGTTAAGTGCATCTTCAATTTTGGTGGCTTCTTGTAGGAAAGAAATAGCAGTGGCAAACTTTTTCTCCTTTGCATTTATTTCTCCTTCCAATGTTTTTGAGGCAATTTCGCATAAATCAAAAACAGTGTTGATACCCCAAATTGTAAGAGCTTTAATAGTGCTGTCTTTCATAATGGTTTTCATCTCGGCAAGGTGTTTCTTTGCCTCGGCAGTTTTGTTTTGCGATAAATGGGCCATCCCTTGTGCATAGTTCCAAATCACTGATGGATATTTAAGTTCTTTCTCAGGAGCGGGCGAATTCCGTATCTTGTTCCATAAACCGAGCTTTACCTCAACATACCAAGGAATAGTGTAATAATGCTGCAATGTGGCCCAGCCAGGCTCCTGAAGCAGTTTTTTATGCGCATGAGCAGCCGTAGCATTGGCTCCTTCCAGCGCACTTTTGGTTTCACCACTAAGTGTAGCACAGGCTGCCATAAAGTGGTAGTTATGCGGATAATAGGCCAAAGGATACACCCCTTGGGCATGGCATGCCTCCGTGTATAAGCTATCAATCAGTACTGCTTTTTGATTGGCAACCACCCCAGTATGATACCGACCTATTCGTAAATAGGTATGTGAAGGCATATGAACCAAGTGGCCTGAACCCGGCACTAGATCCATTAGCAGGTCAGCACTTGAAAGGGCTTTTTCGGCATGAAGCGACATCTCAACTGCATGAATATAAAAATGATTGATGCCCGCATGCCGTGGATTAGTTTTTAATCCTTTTTCAAGCACCGTTAAAATTTCTGGTGTCCAAGGCTGAATTTCCCCGTCTTTTTTGTAAAGGTTCCAAGGGTGCAAGTCCATAAGCGACTCCGCAAAAAGTGAAGCGATGGTTACATCATCAGGATATTTTTTATTAACTTTTCGCATAGCAACTGCATAAGATGAGTCAAGTACCGAGCGAGCTATAGTGGTATCGTTGGTATAACGATGCGTTAAAGCATCAATCAAATCTTTTTCTTTTGGGGTAGATGATACCGCTAATAATTTTGCTTTTTGTACGGCATCAAACGCTCTTGTGAAATTATCCGGTTCCATACCGCCATTATAATTAGGCCCCAATACATAGGCAAAACCCCACCAGCCCATCGCAAAAGTAGAATCTTGCCGAGTTGCTTCATAAAAAGAACGGGCAGCTTCGGCATGATTAAAACCAAAAGATAACATCAATCCTTGGTCAAAGTATTGTTGCGCTTCAGTATTCTTAGTTGAAACTTCATAGTTCATTCCAGCTAAACCACTTAATAGAGGTGCTTTTTTGCCCGAGGAATACCAGTTTTTGTCTGTTACTTCAGGGGCGCAGGTGGTAATTTGCGAGTAATTTAATTGGTCAGAGGATTTTTGAGTTTCACTTTTTTGTTTGCATGAACACAAAATAATTCCAAACCAAAGGATGTAAGTAAGTTTTCTCATGATCGTAAAATTTAAAGGTAAATATTGTTCTTGTTTTGCTTAAGCTGTTGTAATCACTGACTAAATTAGGTTAATTTAAGACAAAATCGCCTTGTTTCATAACTTAGCCCACCTGAAATGCTATACTTTATTATTTGGAAATGTTGTTTTTCCCTACCCGATTAAGGTTGGGTGAAAAATAATATTTCTTAAAAAAGGCAAGTAGCTCTTGGGCATTTCGTTTATCTTTTAATTGTAGGCGGCATTCTATGTTTTGTACCTTGCTCGTAAGAATAGGCTAACTTGATTAAAGTCGGCTCGGCAAACATTCTGCCTAAAAATTCAATGCCTGCGGGTAAATTGCCTGTTGAGAAGCCCATAGGTACAGTAAATGCTGGTTGGCCTGTGTGTGAGGCAATGATGGGACTATTGTCGCCGATGTCATTGCCAAATTTTTCAATAATCGCATTTATTCTAACCGGCTTTTTATTCCACGTTGGATAAATAATGGCATCTATTTTCTTCTTATCCATCTCCTCTTCTATCGCTTTTCTAAAAGGAATGCGTCTTTCATCTGTATAAGCATCTCCACATTCTATTTCAGGGTTTGCATATCGCAATTGAAGCTTTAGAGCAGCATTAATGTTTTCTTCTACGAATTTAGAATGAGTGCCAATGCGAATGACGTCTGCTAATGTTTTAATCGTATCGCTCTTAACATGAGTAACTAAATAAGATTCTAGGTCCTTTTTAAATTCATTGCACCATTGATCTTCCTTGAGGCTTGAAAAATTAGGGATGTCAAAACTGTCAATAATCACCGCACCCATTGATTTCATATCTAAAATTGCCTTTTCAAATAATGCCTTTACTTCGGGGTCAGGATTATGCTCGCTGAGTTCTCTTAACACACCGATTCTTGCACCTTTTAGCCCATTTTTTTGGAGAAATTGCGTGTAATTGGCTGGAATCTTCCCTTCTGAATACTTCGTTATGGCATCTTTGTGATCATAGCCAACCATAATTTCTAAAACTCTTGTGGCATCTTCTACTGTTCTGCACATGGGACCTACTA
>JANMZR010000132.1:0-3045 GCA_031383555.1 Cytophagaceae bacterium
ACAACTGAATCCTTTATTAAAAAAGCAAGACAGGTCTTTGGTGATTTATATAATTATTCAAAGGTTAACTATATTAATAACTCAACCAATTTAAAAATTATTTGTTCTGAACATGGCGAGTTTGTTAAACATCCAAATCACCATTTAAGGGGGCAAGGTTGCCAATCTTGTGCTTCGAGTGGCTTCGACCCAAACAAACCAGGAATACTATATTACCTAAAAATTCAAGGTGGTATCGCTTACAAAATTGGAATTACTAATAATACGGTGCAAAAAAGATTTGGGTCAGACATATCAAAAATCGAAATTTTAAAGATTTGGAAATACGACATAGGGTTTCATGCAAGAGCCAGAGAAAACGAAATTATAAAAACCTTTGCCGCCAATTTATATTGTGGTCCTGAACTCCTTAAATCAGGAAATTCAGAACTTTTTGATATAGATATACTTTTTTTGGACGATTAATAAATTAGAAATATTTCTTTTGAATAATAAAAAATAACTGTGCCTAACATTAAATATTCAAAAGTAGGCGGGACGTGCTTCTCGAATGGAATCACAGTCTGAAACTGAAGCAAAAACAAGACCGGACGGAATTACTAAAGCCTACTTTCGTATATTCATGTTAGTTGCAAGCAATTTTATGAGAACACTTTCATTCACAATTTTAATCGTATCTTTTTTGTATTCTTGTTCGACAAATTCTGCTGATATTGAGACCAAGAATAATGAAACCAAGATTGATACGAATTTAACAACTAAAAGAAATGTTGTAACGACAATAAATAATTCTGACACATTAATTGTTGACAAAAAATCTTCTATTTTTTTTACACTCGACACGACTGAAATAAATAAACTTAAAAGTGAAACGATCGAGGAAGATTTTTATGTTGGAGCAGACGATGCAATGTATTATTTGAGTGTTGCAAGGACTTTTGTTGACAGTGTTAAATTGTTCAGAATCGAACAAAGCAACAAGAAGTTTATTAAGTTCGTCAAATTAGACAAAACACAATCTGTTATAAAAATTAGCCAATTAAATTCACTTTGTGGAGTCTATTTTTTTGACCCTAAAAAAGAACCAAAATTTATTGACTTGACAATTGTTGATGAAGAATACAAAAAATATTTCTTTAAGTAGACTTAAAATGAAAAGAAGAAAAACTGCTTGCAGTAACTAACATTTGTGGCGGCTGAAAGCCAAGCCATAAAACCTCCGCCCTTGTTGGTCTGAAGGGTAGGCCAAGAGCGCAAGCTACCAACAAGAGATACGGAGAGCAAAATGTGTGCCTTTGCTGAGGAGTATGAGTTTTCAAGTGCAATGTATTATCAAAATTGTAATGATAAATTTGGAATAGTAAGCAATGCATATAATTGATAATGCTGTAGTGTTGTTGGTCGGAAATGACCAACAATGGCGAATCAGACTCAAATAGCTTTACATTACTCCAAAAAATTTGGTTTCGGGCATCGATACCAACCTTTAGCCGCCCATTTCATTTTGAGGCGAGCCAACTTTTTCGTAAACTTGTAGTACCTTGGTGATTTCACCTCAAAACATGGGGAATACTTAGGCATTAGCACCAATACAATGACGACAAAAACGTATAATGTATTTCTATTACTCCTAACAGTTTTGTTGGTTTCTTCCTGCTTGGACCAGACATCTAAAAAGGCTGACAACAAACTGACTGAAACAAATCGTTTCGACTTCACTTCAATTGAAAATAAGTTTAAGTACTCAGACTTATCAGAATTTTCTATGGACACTATTCAGTGGGACAAGAGGAGAAATATTTACACCAAACTTGACAGTCTTGAATTTTTTCAAATTTATCAGGACACAACAAAGAAAGAATACCTTGGACAATATCCAGAGAGCATTGACCTTGACTTTTTCTATTCAAAACAAAAAAGCAAAAGAAGACTTATAGAGTTTACTATCTTGAAACAAAGGGAAGGTGAATATTGTGACAGAATTTTATACAACATTTACAACGTAGACGGTAAACTAACAAGTTCCTTTAGAGTTGCTGGTTCCTGCGGAGACGGTGGATATTATGAAACTGCAAGTGGGAAATTTTTAAATGACAGTACTTATGAACTTTTATCTGAAGACAATTATAAAACGGAAGACATTGAAAAACCTAATATTATTACATATTCAAAAACATTAACAATTATAAAATCAAACGGTACAATTATTCAAACGGACACGACATTAAAAACAGAAACGAAATAAAGTACTGGCGCTAACAGCACCTGCAAGAAATTGGCGGTTCAGTGGTTAAATGAAGCTTTGTGCTTCGTAGCAAGTACAGTGCTGGTAGACAGTTTTCGTCTCCGAAATAGCCAACTTCTTGTAGCTGCCAACCCTTAGCTGCAATTAGAACAATATGACATACACCCGTGAAAATTTTATTCAGTATTTAAATGATATAAGAAAAAGCCTTAAAGAAGAACCTCAGAAATGGGAGAATACATCATTAGAGGATTTTTTGGAGGCCATGGTTGCACACACAGGAGCAATTCAACAAATGTATATTAACACCAACCAGAATATTAATGCGGATGAACATAATTGGAAAGTGTTTGCAGATATTTTAGAGGGTGCGGCAATTTATGAATAAATTAAATTAATATGGTCAAGAGAATTTCTAATGGGACATTGCTTTCCATATTGATATTTTTTTCAATATCATTCATAACGATATTAATGCAAATTGGGCCATTCCATTATTATGGACTTTATGAAACCTATAAATTAGATATAGGATTTCCCTTTAAGTATTATGGTCAATTTTGGGTAGGCAAAAGTAACACACCCAATTCAGGATGGCATCTTAAAAACTTATTTCTAGATTCCTTATTAACATGGATTCTTGTGGTAGGATTATATGTCTGGATAAAAAAGAAGAAATAACAAGCAGGTATCATTCCGGCATTGTTGGTCATTTCCGACCAACAACAGAGCAACTAGGATCCTTGTTGGTATGAAGGGCGGGCCAAGAGCGCAAGCTACCAACAAGAGATACGGAGAGC
>JANMZR010000155.1:0-2308 GCA_031383555.1 Cytophagaceae bacterium
TCCATTATTAGATAAAATACATATTGAAAAAATTGATGCTAATTGGCAGAAGAAAATAGATTCTGAACAGAATATGATATTAAAAACGTTAGTTGAAAAAAAATATTTAGAAAGTATATGTAATGATAAAAAAATAGCTGAAATAATATTTTTACAGATTGATGCTTATCAATTGATAATTGGATTATGGCAAAACTCTGTTCACAAAAATATATTGATTACTGGCATATTATTGCATCCATTTTGCCAAACACCCATTAAGTACAATTTCGTTTTTCTTTTCAATTACCTAAGAAAGAAGTTCCAAATGTATTTTTTCCTTCGCAATAAAAGTATAAAAAATGTTTATATTTTAAATGACAACCTTTCAGCAAATTTATTAAATAGTGAGTTTAAAGATGTATTCCGGTTTTTACCGGATCCAATTCGAGAAAGAAATTACCAAAAAATAAATATTAGGCAGAGGTATAACATTAATGAAAATAAACAAATTTTATTAATGGTTGGGGGTATACAAAAGAGAAAAAATATTATGAACATTATAAAAGCAGTGGAAGCCCTAGAAGAAACAGTAAAGGGGAAGATCTGCCTTTTAATATTAGGAAAATCGGAAAGCTCATTAATTCAAAAGGAAATTGAGGAGGAAATAAAAAAAATTGAGCATTGCCAAATTGTTTTTAAAAATTGTTTTATAGACAATAATGAATTTGAATCTGCTATTGAAGAATCCAAAATATTATTTACAATTTATTCGGACTTCTATTGTTCCAGCGGGATTTTAGGAAATGGAGCCAAGCATAATAAGTTTATAATTGGGTCAAATTTTGGAGTTATTGGAAATTATATTAAAAAGTATAATCTGGGAGAAACTACAAATCCCAATGATATTTATGCGATTTCGTCGGCAATAAAAAATGGATTAATGCTTCCCAAAGATTTTGAAGGCCACAGACTACTTTCCAAAAGTAATAATTACCTAAGATTTTCAGAATTACTTTTAAACTAAATTCGGTTTGATACAATATTTAAATAATATATTTCTTCCTAAAACAACCCTCTGGCTGATTCTATTATTATGCTTTTATTATCCATTTGCTGCAAGTTTGATTACTATTTTCAATCTTCCATCGACAATCATTAATATAACTGTCAGGGCAGTAATAATATTAATATCTATATTACTTGTACTTTTCGGCATTTTATTAAAAAAAAGTAATTTTAAACTAACATATGGGCAACTTTTTTTAATCATTTTTTGGGTTATATATAGTGTTAGAATTGTATTCGATTTGCAAAATGATGTACAATTTTTAGGGTACAACAATTCCTACGTTTATGGATTTGCCTTTGGAAACATTTTATTGCCAATTTTAGCCATTATTTATTGGGGTAATTACATAAATCTTAAAAATATTGAAACAATATTATTTGCTATATTTTCAATATCGAACCTACTTATTATTCTTTCCATTTATTTAAAGGCCAATACCTTTGATTTTACAATTTTTTCTCAAAGACTATCCCTGGATAGCGAAGCAAATAGTGAATTTGGAAGCGTATTAAATCCTATTACAATAAGTTATTGTGGGTCACTTCTTACCATAATTACCTTCTATTTTATTTTGTACAAAAATTTTAAATTTAAGCTTTTGCTTTCCTTTCCATTATTGTTGGGAATAGCCACATTGTTTATAGGTGCTTCAAGAGGGCCCTTGTTTACTGGTATTTTTACAATTATATTATTAATAGTTTCGAAGTACCATAGAATTCTACAAAAAAAATTATTTTTAATTAAAGTTTCACTTATTTTGATATTTTCAGGTGTGGCGTTGCCCGTAATCATCCCATACATAATACCTAGCGAAGAAATTATTTTAGTTAATAGAGTTAATGAATTTTATGAAGATAGAAAAACAAATGAATCGGAAGAAAGAGACTTTTTGATTGAAGGCGCAATTAATGATTTTTTAGATAGTCCTATAATTGGAAAGCAGTTTGTTTTAACCTATAATAATTTTTATCCGCATAACATTTTTGTAGAAGTATTGATGGCAACTGGAATTGTTGGGGCCATATTTTTTTTAGGATTTATGGTTCCACTTTTTAAAAAATGCTATTATTTGTTCTTCGATAAAAAAAATGAATTTTTTCTTTTGGTGATAATTTTTATTCCAATAATAATGGGGACACTTTTTTCTGGTAGTTTATTTATGTCAACAGACTTATGGGCATGGGGCACCTTTCTTCTAAGTTTTAAAATAGGCAAAGAAGTATGAACAAGATACTCAATATATCAATTTTAACTAAT
>JANMZR010000192.1:0-6396 GCA_031383555.1 Cytophagaceae bacterium
TTTTAAAACCTACGAAGATTTTTTTTATTAGTGATTCTTTTTACCTTAAAAATACCTAAAACATTCCTTGACTTTATCCTCAATCGTTTGGAAATCACGCTCATCCAATGTTTTTTTGCTGAAAAGTTGCGAACCTAGGCCTAGCATAAAAGCACCCGCATTCATCCAAGTTTTTATACTTGCTTCTGTCGGTTCTACGCCACCAGTTACCAGTACTTTTGTATTTGGCATAGGCCCTTTCATGGCTTTGAGGAAATCTGGGCCAACAATATTGCCTGGGAAAAGTTTTACTACATCGGCCCCTAATGTTTCAGCAAGATACATTTCGGTGAAAGTCATGGTGCCTGGTATCCATGCCACATTATGATAGTTACATTCTTTAGCAACTCCCTTATCTACAATGGGTTGTACCACAAAATCAGCATCCAATTCTATGAATTTGCGGGCTTGTTGTTTGTTGAAAATTGTACCTATACCAATGGCCATTTCGGGCATTTGGGTACTTGTGCGTTCTACCAATTTAGCAAAAACTTTATCCGCCCCTTCGCCACGATTGGTATATTCGAAAACTCTGATGCCACCCCGGTAGCATGCTTCTAATACATCTAAAGCAAACTCTAAATCAGGGTGATAAAATAGTGGCATCAAAGGCTTTTCAGCCATTTTTTGGTAGAGTTGGGCTTTTGTGAATTTGGACATTTTATTTTTTATTTTATTAATGCATTAACGAATAGTAAATTCAAAATCGAAAATTCTACCTCCTTAACTTCCCGCTCACATCACCTTTCACTACCAACTCAACCTCAGCAACAGTGGCTAAATTGATATCACCCTCAATGGTATGCTTCAATCCAGAGGCAGCTACAGCAAAATCAAGTGACTTTTGATCGGAATAATTGTTCATCTGTCCATAAATAAAGCCCGCCATAAAAGCATCGCCACCACCGATGCGATCCACAATATCGGGAATATCCATTTCAGCTGTTTTGATTAATTTTCCATTGGTAAAACATTGACCAATAAGAGTGTTATGTGAAGCGGACAGTTGGCCACGCTTGGTATTAATAATCTTTTTAAGGTTTGGAAATCGCACTACTAAATGCTTGCAAAAAACTGAAAAGGTAGCATTTAACTCCTCTGGAACAATATCAAACACATCTTTAGCATCACCTTTGCTACATACAATTATGTCACAAAGCTCCACTAATTCAGGCATTACTTGATTAGGCTTTTTGCCCCATTGCCAAAGATTTGAGCGATAGCCTACATCTGCCGAAACGGTCAAGCCTAACGATTTTGCCATTTTGGCTCCTTCCAAACAAGCTTTGGCTGTGTTTTCGGAAAGAGCTGGGGTAATGCCTGTAAAATGAAACCAACTTGCATCTTTCAGTATTTCTGCCCAGTCGTAATTACTTGGGTCGGCTTTGGCAAAAGAGGAATCTGCCCTATCATAAACAACCTTGCTAGGTCTCATGGCAGCTCCGTTTTCTACATAATATACGCCTATGCGGCTACCTGTGAGGGCGATATAATTGGTTTCGCAACCCACTTTTCCGTATGCTTCAATGGCTGCTTTACCAATATCATTATTAGGAAAAGCCGTTACAATACTGGCCGGCACACCAAAAATAGCCAATGAAGCCGCCACATTGGCATCAGAGCCACCATAAGTTGCCAAAAAGCTTTGTGTTTGGGAAAAGCGTGCATGCCCAGGCGTACAAAGCCGTAGCATAATTTCACCGAATGTTACTATTTTTTGCATAGCCCTTTGCCGGTACGCCGGATCGCCCCAGAAGGGGAATTTAATATCAATTATTTAATTAACTTCAACTAATTTACCAGTTAAATATTTGTGTATCAGGCTAGTAATTAAAGTTTGATAAGGTAGACCCTCACTAATTGCCTTTTTTTGAACAGATTTTAAATCATGTTCGCTTATACGCAAAGAAATGCGTTGATCTTTCTTGAAATGATTTTTTGCAGCAAGTTTATAGCTTTCAACATTACCTTCTGAAACCCACTCGCCAGCTTCTATGCTTGCCAAAAGCTGATTTTCTTCTTTATTTAAATTGCTCATGACTATTTTTTATTAAGTTTTCTACTTGGTATTATGGTTTTTAAGAAATAATGTGTTTCATTTTCTACAAAAGGTATATAATGGATAAAATCATTTATGGGAACAATAAATATTTTTTGATTTGGGTATTTTTCCTTATTTGGGTTTGAAATTACATCAATTAAATCATTGTTTCCGATATGAAAGATTACCTCTTCAAAACTTATATTTCTTGTTTTTTGTAATTCAACATTTTTATCGTCATTCCAATCAAAGTCCTTCATAGGTAAATTCTAAACTCTAATTTGCAAAATCTTTTTTTTAAGTTTCAACTTTTTTGTACATACTTTGGATACACAAATTTATCAAATATTTCTTTTTAATTCAAGTCATATTTTTATTGGCCATTTGGTCTAATAAAATCTACCAACGATTTGCTATGTTTTCATGAAAAATGACTCAATAATTTAAATTCCAAACTTATCTATTATTACTAACTAAAACCCCAAAATACTCCTTCGCATTGCCATAACAAATATTACTTATTATACCGCCAAGCCAATTGATATCGTCTGGCAATTCACCGTTTTCGATGTCGTTGCCAATCATATTACATAATATTCTACGGAAATATTCATGCCTAGGGAAACTCATAAAGCTACGGCTATCGGTAAGCATACCTACAAAGCGGCTCAAAAGTCCGTTGTTGGAAAGATCGTTAATTTGTGCTTCCATACCTAGTTTTTGATCCAAAAACCACCAGCCAGAGCCAAATTGCATTTTGCCGGCTACAGTGCCATCCTGAAAATTTCCTATCATAGTAGCAAAACTTGCATTGTCATTAGGATTATTGTTGTAAATAATCGTTTTGGCCAGTTGATTAGTGCTGTCCAATTTATTCAAAAATTTGGAAAGATTTTCAGCTTGTTTAAAGTCACCCATTGAGTCAAAGCCGGTATCAGGGCCTAGAGCGGAAAGCAAACGAGTATTATTGTTACGTAAAGCTCCCAAGTGAAACTGTTGCACCCAACCTTTTTCATGATCCATATAAGCCAAGTGCACTAGCATGGCCGATTTAAACTGATTTTTTTGGTGGTCTGATATCTTTTTGCCAACCAATAAATCGTTAAATATTTGATTGATTTCTGAATCAGTATATTCCGTTGAGTAAATATGATTTAAGCCATGATCTGATAACTTTCCACCATTTGCGGCAAAAAAGTCATGACGGTTTTGAATGGCAACTAAATAACTTGAAAAATCTATAATACTCACATTACTAGCAACTTCTATTTTTTTCATATAATCCAAAAACACAACCTCATCATCCACATTCATGGCTTTATCTGGGCGGAAAGTTGGTAATATTTTAACCTCAAAGCCTGAGTTTTTGGTATTGATATGATGTTGTAAATCGTCTGTCGGGTCGTCAGTTGTGCAGAGCGCTTCTACTTTAAATTTCTTCAAAATAGATCTACAAGAAAACGCCGCAGAATTCACTTTTTCTGAGGCTTCGGCATATATTTTCTTTGCATTATGAGGCGTTAGTACTTCAGTAATGCCAAAATACCGTTGTAATTCTAGATGCGTCCAATGAAAAAGTGGATTTCTAATGGTATTTGGTACGGTTTCAGCCCATTTCAAAAACTTTTCTTCATCAGTTGCTTCACCAGTAATAAAATGTTCGTCAACTCCATTGGCACGCATGGCACGCCACTTATAATGGTCCCCTTTTAGCCAAATTTCTGTCAGATTTTTATAAATGAAATCTTCATCTATATTACTAGGAATCAAATGATTATGATAATCAATGATGGGTTGATTTTTTGCAAAATCATGGTAAAGCTGTTGAGCCGATTTGGTTTTGAGGAGAAAGTTTTCGTTTAGAAATTGCATAAGTTTTAGAGTAAATCCCACGAGTTGCACTCATGGTTATTGTTTTTCAACCTTTTCAGGGTTTTAAATATTTTATAATTTCCGCTTCAAAGCCATCTATTGCTGATAAATTTTCGCCCCATAAAACACTGTTTTTGAGTGCTTTGTCTAGATATTCTTCATTTGTTTTTCCAAAGCTAATTTCTGCAAAATATTTGGCATATATGTCCTGAATTAAATAATATTCATTGTTGGCAAAACCAAAATATTGCTCATTTTCCACTTTTGCCACTTTCATGAATTTAAGAAAATAGGCAAATCCTTTAGTGATAGAATGCGGAATTTTGCCATTTTTTCCATAATATTTCATTAAAATTGGCACTACTCTAGCCTTCATTTTACTAGAATATTGAACAGTAATTCCTAATAATTTATGCTCTATATTTGGGTTGCGAAACCGATCTAAAACTTCATGGGCATAGGGAGTAGAAATAGCCTCATCAATATCCAAAGAGGGAATGATTTCTTTGAAAATATATTCATTCATAAAATTCATAACTACCTCATTATTAAGGCTTTCTTTAACAGACTTCAACCCATTAAGATAACTGAAACCAACCATTAGTGAGTGTGAACCATTTAAAAGGCGGAGTTTTAATTCTCGATATTTTTCTATATTTTCGGCAATTATACAACCTGAATCGGCCAAAGAAAATGACAATTTCCCCTTAACTTTTTCATCCCCTTCAATAGCCCAAAGTCGGTAGGTTTCTGAGGAAATTAAGTTGGGGTCAGAATAGCCGAAATCCGACTCAAAGGTTTCAAAAGTTTTTGCATCAGGTTTCCCTGTAACTATTCTGTCAACCAAGGAATTGCAAAAAGTATTTGCGGTTTCTAGCCAATAAATAAAGTCAGGACTTAATTTGTTTTCAGTGGCTAATTTCACCAAAATTTCTGACAAAACTTTGCCGTTATTTGTCACCAATTCGGTTGGTATTATCACCATGCCAGCCTCGATAGTGCCACCTAAAGCATAAAACCTTTCTTGCAAAAACATCAACAACTTGCCAGGGTATGATTTAGGCGGCGAATTTTCTATGTCGTTTACTTCAGGGTAATCCAGGCCTATTTCAGTTGTATTTGAGATAACTATTTGTAATTCAGGATTATGGGCAGCATTTAATATTTCATTCCAGTTATCACTTGCATGCAATATTCTGCTAATTGCGGCATTTATTATGTTCTCCTCTGTTTCTTGGCCATTTTGTATCCCTTTTGATTGTAATGTGAACAGAAAATCTTGTTTTGCTAAAGACTCAATTTCAGCAATGCCTGGGGTTGATTTTACAGCCAATATTCTCCCGTTAAATATTCCCTGATTATTGGCTTTATTTACAAAATAATAGGGCAAACCTTTCAAAAGCACTCCTGTTCCAAATGAAATTATTTTTTCGGGTAAATTGAAAACGGCTTCTTTTGGAATTTGAAGTCCATTTTGTAATTCAATTTTTGAAATATTAGCTTTTGAGATTTTCAATTGTTTTTCGATTTATAATAAAATCCTATAAGGTATATTTGAAACTTTATACGATTATAAATAGTATTCAATCGTCAATTTCTAACGATTCCAATATTTCCATGGTATTTTCAAAATTGCTGAATCCCGGTCTTTCTTCTTTGTCAGCAACAATAGTAATTCCAAATTTATTCCCCAGAATTTCAATGTTATTTTCACGTAAATTTTTCTCTGAAATCAATAAATAAGGCTCAGCAGCATAAGAAAAGTAGGTTTTTAATGATTCGTTATCAATATTTTCAAATTCCAAATATTTTATATTATCAGTGTAATTTAGGCTGCTCTTGACAGATTTTTCAACAAAAATCACTTCAATATTACTTTTCCGATACAATTCCACAGCCAAATCAAAGTCTATTATTTCAACTAAATCTGGCTTAAAGTTTGCAATTTTCTCTAAAACTTTTTCAATAGCTATTTCCTTTGTTTCTCCTACTATTTTTACACCAGCTACCCAATTCCTTATTTCATTAAATTGCTCAATAGACATTGCGTCCATATCAAAACCTAACATTTCAACACCCATACCTGCACAATAGCGAGCATTAGAGAGGTTGTTTACCCCCGAAACTTTTACCAAGGTTTTTAATGCCATTTTTCGTAAATTTGTATTTACAAAGCTAGTTTTTTAGGCTTATTGAACCAAATTGAATCAAGTAAATGTTTTAAATTTTTACGAAATCGATTACGGTTACCGAATTTAACAGGAAGTCTTTTTTTTATCGCCTGTATTATTTAGTATTTTTTAAATAAACATTAATTATTGAACGGAAGGCCTTGAACCTTTGCTGATTATGAGTAAAAAAGGAAGAATTTTAGTTGCCATGAGTGGTGGCATTGATAGCTCAGTAGCGGCAGTTATGTTGCATGAGCAAGGTTATGAAGTGGT
>JANMZR010000215.1:0-15908 GCA_031383555.1 Cytophagaceae bacterium
CGTGAGTTGGCCATTGGAGACGAAAGTGAGATAAAAATCCAAAAAAGGGTAACAGATTTTCCACATATAATTGAGCCTTTCGATTTGGGCGAAGTGAGCTTTCATTCTGGTTGGGTATTCCATCGGGCTGGTGCCAATCAAACCGATAAAATGCGCAAAGTAATGACCATAATTTATATGGATAAAGACATGATTTTGAAAGAACCAGAAAATGAAAACCAAGTGAAAGATTGGGAAGTATGGTGCCCTGGGGCAAAAGTAGGGGAAATTATTGATACTGAATTAAATCCAATTTCTTATCAAAATGATTAAATGCAAAGCCGCAATTGCCGACGGAAGAGGAAATTTTTCAATCCAACAAATCGAAATATCCGAACCAAAAGGTGATGAAGTTTTGGTGAAAATAAAAGCGGCGGGTATTTGCCATACCGACTGGGACTCTCAAAATTGGAGCAAACAACTAATAATGGGGCATGAGGGCGCTGGAGAAGTTGTTCAGATTGGTGATCAAGTAAAATCAATCAATATCGGGAACAAAGTAATGCTCAACTGGGCAATACCTTGCTACGATTGTTTTCAATGTAATTTGGGAAATGAGCATATTTGCGAAATAAACTCAGCGGTAACTGCTGGCAATAAAATTGCAGGAGGCCATGCCCGAATCGAGACAACTCTATTAAATGGAAAACCTATTGAACGAGCTTTTAGCCTCGGTACTATGGCCGAATATGTAGTAGTTCGTGAGGCAGCATGCACTAAAATAGAAGTTGACATACCCTTTTCTTCGGCAGCTATCGTAGGTTGTGGAGTAATGACTGGCTATGGGTCCGTCGTAAATGCGGCAAAAGTTAAAGTAGGTACTTCGGTGGTGGTTTTGGGCACTGGTGGCGTTGGTCTCAATGTAATTCAAGGAGCAAGAATTGCAGGTGCAGCTAAAATAATTGCCATTGACATCAATCCAACTCGACTTGAAATGGCTAAAGAATATGGGGCAACTCATACCTTACTAGCTGATAAACAAGATATTGGCTTATTAAATGCAGCCGAATCAGTGAAAAAACTAACTGAAGGTCGTGGAGCTGATTATGCTTTTGAATGCACCGCCATTCCTGAATTAGGAGCAGCTCCATTGGCGATGATTCGCAATGCTGGAATGGCCATTCAGGTAAGTGGAATTGAGCAAGAAATTACTATTGACATGAATTTATTCGAATGGGATAAAGTTTATATCAACCCACTTTATGGAAAATGCCGACCAAAAATAGACTTCCTTATTTTGCAAAAATTATATCAATCGGGCGAATTGATTTTAGATAAAATGGTAACTAAAACTTATTCCTTGGAAAATTTATCAGAAGCTTTTACAGATATGCATGCTGGGAAAAATGCCAAGGGAGTAATTGTTTTTTAAATTTATTTCAAACCTTATAGGTTTAATACATTAAACCCAAAATGAATACATTCTTAACAACAGAAACAGCTGGTTTTCAAGGCTTTGAATTTATTACTGTAAAAAGTAATGCTTTAAAAAAACGAGCCGATATCACCATTTTTAAGCCAAAAGGTTATACGGAATTTGCTAGTGTTGTTATACTTCTTCATGGAGTATACGGCAGCCATTGGGCCTGGTCAGTCAAAGGAAATGTGCACCAAACAACTCAAAAATTAGTTGATGAAAAACAAATAAAACCAATGATTTTAGTAATGCCATCCGATGGACTTTTTGGAGATGGATCAGGCTATTTACCTCATAAAACCGAAAATTATGAAACATGGATTGTGGAAGATGTTATTCAGGTGGTTAGAGAGCAAATTCCTGAAATCAATAATAAAACACCCATTTTCATCACAGGTTTATCAATGGGCGGTTATGGTGCTATGCGTTTAGCGGCTAAATATCCTGAAAAATTCGCTGCTTTTTCTGGGCTTTCCTCCATTACTGACTTTAACCAAATGGCATTATTCGTGTCTGATATTGAAGATTTAAAGAATAAAGTTCTATCTGAAGATTCTGTTTTGGAATGGATGATAAAAAATAAAGAATACCTCCCTCCTTTTCGGTTTGACTGTGGCAAAGATGATATATTAATTGAACATAACCGCCTTTTGCACAATGAGTTAATAGCAAATAATATTCACCATATTTATGAAGAATTTGAAGGGGCGCATTCTTGGGAATATTGGTCTGAACATATTACCAAAAGCCTACTTTTTTTTAATAAATTTTGTTAAACATTTTATATAAAAAGATAAGCCATAATTGAAATTAAAATACTTTGTCCTAATATTGCAATTCAATTTTTTTGAAAAAACCAGACTAAACCTGCAAACCAAAATATGAAATATTATATGAACCTCCTTTTATGGGGTGTAGATATGGACGAAAGTCTTTTTCCAGTTTTAGAACAAATAAAAGAAATTGGATTTGATGGAGTAGAGGTGCCAATTTTCAACACCAATCCAGAGCAATGGTATGCCTGGCGCAAAAAATTAGACCAACTGGGTTTAGAACGAGTTTGCGATACTTTTTGTGGAGCAGAAACCGACTTAACCAGCCCAAATTTTGAGGTTAGATCAGCCGGACTAAAATTCCTAAAAGAATGTATTGACTGTGCTGTAATATTGGGTTCTGATAAATTGAATGGACCATTTCATGGAGGCTTGGGTATTTTCACGGGTAAACCCGCCACCACAGAACAATGGTATTGGGCGGTTGAAGCCATTCAAGATTTAGCAGAATATGCTGATAGTTTAGGTATTACCTTATGCCTCGAATACCTAAACCGATTTGAGTTATTAATTACCAGTTGTATCGACGAATTAAATCATTTTGTTGATGAGGTAAATCGCCCCAATGTGAAGATTATGTTTGATACATTCCATGCCAATATTGAGGAAAAAAATGTAGGTGATGCCATCAGAAAAGCTGGTGATCGTATAGACTTTATTCAATTATCGGAGAATGACCGAAGCACTCCAGGCAAAGGAAATGTGGACTGGACTTCAGCCTTTCAAGCCATCAAAGACATTGATTATCAAGGAGTTTTATCAATTGAAGCATTTGGCCCCAAACTTCCAGCGGCTAATATTTGGCGGAAAATGTACGATAGCGAAGGGCAATTGATGTGGGAAGGGCTGGAATTTATAAAACAAAAAAAAGCCCCCTAACCCTCGAAAGGGAAATAAAAAAATGTAAAATATAAAACAGATAAATAATAAATGTAAAAGTTTTATTTCTTAAAAAATATGAATACACAAGAAAATCCAAAAAGCCAACCAAATACGCTCCCTCTGAGGGAAGGAGGGCTGGTCAATATCAATATCGCCATCATTGGCCTAGGCTTTGGAGCCGAATTTATTCCCATTTATAAGCGGCACCCCAATGCAAATATGTATGCAATTTGCCAGCGTAATGTGGAAAATTTGAACAAAATCGGCGATGAATTTGGGATAGATGTACGCTATTCAGATTATGATGAATTGTTAAAAGACCCCAATATTGATGCGGTACATATTAATAGTCCTATTCCCAATCATGCTGAGCAGTCGTTAAAAGCACTTTATGCAGGCAAACATGTGGCTTGCACAGTGCCAATGGCAACCTCAGTAGACGACTGTAAAGCGATTGTGGAAGCTGTACGAAAAACGGGCAAAAAGTACATGATGATGGAAACTGTTGTTTACGCAAGAGAGTTTTTATTTGTAAAAGAAATGTATGAAAAAGGTGAGCTAGGCAAAGTGCAATTTCTGAAAGCGAGCCACCAACAAGATATGGAAGGCTGGCCCGATTATTGGCCGGGTTTGCCACCCATGCATTATGCAACACATTGTGTGGGGCCGGTAGCAGGTTTATTGAAGTTGGAAGCCGAATATGTTTCTTGCTTTGGCTCAGGAACAATTTCTGAGGATTTAGCCAAAATTCATAACTCACCTTTCGCTATTGAATCTGCCCATATTAAATTCAAAAACAGCGACTTATCTGCTTATGTTTATCGTTCATTGTTTGATGTGGCACGTCAATACAGAGAAAGCTTTGAAGTATACGGCAGCAAAAAATCTTTTGAATGGCCGTTGATTGAGGGGGAGCCTTGTGTAATTCATACGGCTAAAAAGCCAGAGCCAGAAATTCCAGAAAAAGTTGAAACACCGGACTATGCGCACTATTTACCTGCTGAAATACAAAGTTTTACGGGAAGAGGTGTATACGATGCGAGTGAACATACTCACCTAAGCTTTGCCCAAGGTGGCGGCCATGGAGGCTCACACCCACACTTAGCACACGAGTTTGTTTCAGCCTTAATTGAAGACCGTGAGCCTTTCCCCAACGCCTCACAATCAGCCAATTGGACATCAGTGGGTATATTGGCGCATGAAAGTGCATTGCAAGGAGGGGAAAGGATTTGGTTGCCGGAGTTTTAGTGGTTCTATGTTGAGAGAAATTGCTATTTTCTTATTTATTTAGGAAAATAAATGATAATTATTGCTCATTACCTATTTTTATGAAACTATGAATCCATGCGTACTTACTTATTGTACAATGAAGCACTGGTAAAATACTATAAACAAAGAATGAAGTATAAAAATATACGAGAAGAAGAACTAAAAAACAAGGTTGGTGCAGACTGGTTCAAAGCGTTTGATACCACAGAAATTTTAGGAAATATAGATTTTACAGTTTTCCCAAAGCAAGACAGCTTTTTTGGTCGGACACCTTTACTTTGGGCAGAAGCAAAAACTGGCGACTTTGATGTTACAACAATGTTTGTGCAATTGGTACTTACAATTGGCAAAGCTAGAACTTTTGACAAAACATTACCACCTGCATTTCTTGGAGCTTTTGACTTTAAAAAAATTGCTTTTGTTTCATATATTAGTATTCAAGACTTTTTCTACTTAAACGACTTTAATTGGAACGTAACACCAAGCAACCACGAAACCAAAGAATTTAAACTAATTAAAGAACGTATTGAAGCAACTTTAAAAACAAAAACATACGTATACGATTATCAAAAAGACGAAAAAGACCTAAAAACATTTATTACAAGCAACATTGCAAAAGCAACAGAAACAAGCAAAATTAAAATTGATAAAAATAACTTTATTCCTATTTATTTGCGTTGGCTTGAAATAGTAAAACCAAATATTGATGTAAACTGGGACGACTTAAAAAAAGCAAGTATTTTAGACAGTGATTTTTATTTAGCTGACCTTTTTGTAGATGATAAAGACACTCAAAAAATTGATGATGATTTAACTATTCGAGATAGTTTATTTATTGTTTTCCAAAATCAAGGTTACAAAATTGCCAAGGAAAACATAAAACAAATGTTTGACGCAACCATTAATCTTAAAAACAAAGAAACCTATTCACAATTTTGGAAACGTTATAAAAGACCACCTCTAAAACAATTTCAAGATTACATAATTGAAAGAAGAGACTTACTTGTACCACAAGATATTAGAGAACGAAAAGGAGCATTTTTTACACCTCGTATATGGGTTGATTTATCGCAAAAATACTTGACCGATTATTTAGGCGAAAACTGGCAAGACGATTATTATATTTGGGACTGTGCCGCTGGTACAGGCAATCTTTTGGCAGGTTTAACCAACAAATACAATATTTATGCAAGTACGCTTGACCAAGCCGATGTAAAAGTAATGCACGAAAGAATTGAACACGGTGCTAACTTGTTAGAAAAACATGTTTTTCAATTTGACTTTTTGAATGACGATTTTAATAAACTTCCACAAGGGTTGCAGGAAATTATAAATGACCAAAACAAACGTAAGAAACTAATCATTTATATAAATCCACCATATGCAGAAGCAGGAACTGGGTTAGGAAAATTACACAAAAAAGATATTACATTAAATTTTAAAATTAATGAAACCTTCAAACCAACAATTGGCAACGCTGTAAATGAAATATTCGCATTATTTATGGCTATTATTTATGAAAAAATGGAAGGTGTAATATTGGGGCAGTTTTCAAAATTGAAATTTGTAAATGGTTCAAATTTCAAAAAATTTAAAGAATATTTTTTGGCGAAATATGTAAGTGGGTTTGTAGTCCCTGCTGAAACCTTTGATAATGTAAAAGGAAAATTTCCTATTGGGTTTACTATTTGGGATACTAATCACAATAATAAAATAGAAGTCGTAAAGACAGATATTTACAATGATTTTAGTGAATTTTTAGGGTTTAAAAATTTTTATGGCAATTTACCCAAAGGCATAAATCAATGGATTACTAACTATCAAAATAAAAACAAACTACAAATTGGATTTTTAGATTGTTCAACTCCTGACTTTCAAAATCAAAATTATGTTTTTATTGATAATATCGAAAATGATAAAAATGACCATAGGTTTCATTTGTATTTTACAATAGATAATTTATTAATTGGGGCAGTTTATTTTGCTGTACGCCATAGTATCGAAGCTACTTGGCTTAATGACAGAGACCAATTTTCTTACCCAAATCCGGGTTGGGGTAATGATACTGAATTTCAAAATGACTGTTTAGCTTTTTGTCTTTTCAATGGACAAAACAGAATTTCTGTAACCGAAGGTACTAACCATTGGATACCATTTACAGAACAAGAAGTTAATGCAAAAGAAAAGTTTGCCAGTAATTTTATGACTGATTTTATAAAAGGCAAAATAGTGCCTGAGGTAGAAGTAGATTTGTTTGTCGTAAATGAGCCTAAATCTCAGTATCAAGTACCTCTCAAATTTTCAAACGAAGCAACAGAAGTTTTCGATGCAGGACGTGAATTGTGGAAATATTATCATTCACAAAAGGACATTAATGTAAATGCAAGTTTTTACGATATAAGAGAATACTTTCAAGGTAGAAACGAAAAAACAGGCAGAATGAATAACAAAAGTAACGACGAAAAATACACAACACTAATTGCTGAACTTCGAGAAAAACTAAATTTACTTGCTGATAAAATAAAACCGAAAATTTACGAATACGAATTTTTGAAAGACTAAAGGATATAAACATAAAAATTAGTACAAAATAAAAATTTAACAGCAAGTCTATATTTCTAAAACACCAAAAACACTAAATTTGCAAAAATAAAAAACTTCAAAATGCCAAAACAAATCTTTATCAATTTAGCAGTTAAAGACCCTGCAAAATCAATGGAGTTTTACACTGCAATGGGTTTTACAAATAATCCAACTTTTTCAGACGCTTCAGGAAAATGTATGGTTTGGGATGAAAACATTTTCTTAATGATATTGTCACATGAGAAGTTTGCCAGTTTCGCCACCAAACCCATTGCCGACACAAAAACGAATTTAGCAGGGCTTTTTTCGTTATCATTTGACAGTATAGATGAAGTAAATAATACAATGACCAATGGATTAAATGCAGGAGGCATAGAACCTACTGAAATGAAAGATTATGGATTTATGCAACAACGTACCATCGAAGATTTTGATGGACATACTTGGGAAATTTTCTTTATGGACATGACTAAATTTCCAACAGAATAATATAAAACCCATCGAATGTTTCCAAAACTGTTCAATCCCATCGCTTTTAAAAACATCACACTAAAAAACCGAATTGTGGTATCACCGATGTGCCAATATTCGGCTGAAAACGGATTTGCAAATGATTGGCATCTGGTTCATTTGGGCAGCAGGGCAGCAGGGGGGGCTGGTTTAATAGTTCAGGAAGCGACGGCGATTTCGCTAGAAGGGCGTATCTCGCCAGGTGATTTGGGCCTTTGGGAAGATAATCAAATAGAAAAATTAAGATTAATCACCGATTTTATAAAAAGTCAAAATGCGTTGCCTGGTATTCAGTTGGCACATGCTGGCCGAAAGGCAAGTTGTCATCCGCCTTTCCTTGGGGGCAAGCAATTGGCTGTCAATGAAGGTGCTTGGCCCACTTACGGTCCATCGGCTTTGGCATTCGAAGAAGGTCAAATTCTACCCAATATTTTAGATAAAAAAGGCATTCAAAAAGTGATATTTGATTTTAAATTAGCCACCCAAAGAGCAGTAAAAGCTGGTTATCAAATTTTGGAAATACATGCCGCTCATGGTTATTTACTGCACGAATTCCTTTCGCCATTATCAAATAAAAGAACTGATGAATATGGAGGAATATTTGAAAACCGAATTCGATTGATACTTGAAGTTTTGGAAGCTGTACAATTAGAATGGCCATTAAATTTACCTTTATTTGTAAGAATATCGGCCACTGATTGGGCAGATGGAGGTTGGACCTTAGAAGAATCTATTAAACTTTCAAAGATTTTAAAGGGAAAAGGTGTTGATTTAATTGATGTTTCTTCAGGTGGGCTAACCTCAGCCCAAAAAATTACGCTTGGCCCAGGTTATCAAGTTCCTTTTGCAGAAGAAATTAAAAATAAGGTTGGCATAGCAACTGGTGCCGTCGGTTTAATTACCACTGCCTTACAAGCCGAGGCTATTTTACAAAAAAATCAATCAGATTTGGTATTTTTTGCTCGAGAGTCATTAAGGAATCCAAACTTAGCGTTAAATTTTGCTCAAGAATTGAAGGCGGATATTGGTTGGCCAAGACAATATGAAAGGGCGAAAGTGAGAATATCAGTTTAAAATTAATTTTCTATAAACTAAATTATCAGATCATAGGCGATGAAACCAAGTAAATAATTTGCTATTTAAAAAACATTTTAATAATTTATTTGTTAAAAAAATAAAAACTCATGCTCACAAAATCTCAAAAAGCGCCCGATTTCCAAGCAGTTGACGAAAACGGAAATATAGTAAATAACGAAACTTTATTAGGTAAAAAATATATCCTGTTCTTTTATGGCCAGGACGATACTCCCACCTGCACTAAACAAGTTTGTGCTGCAAATGATATATTCAATCAAGTACAACCAATTGGTTATGAAGTGTTTGGGGTGAGCCCTGATACTGTTGCAAAACACCAAAAGTTTATTGCCAAATACAAATTAAATATTTCATTGCTTTCAGACCCGAGCAAACAAATGATGTATGCGTTTGGAGCTTATGGTCCTAAAAAATTTATGGGGAAAGATGTAATTGGTGTATACAGAAAAACCTATTTTATAAATGAAACAGGCATAATAACAGGAATTATAGATGAAGTAAAGGCAGTAGACCAAGGCAAACAAATAATGGAAATAATTAATGCTTAAACTTTATTTTCATTAATTTTCCCAAAAAAATGCTACCTTTACAGCCATGAATGGCCCCCTAGTTCAATGGATCAGAATATCAGATTTCGGCTCTGATGATAGGGGTTCGAATCCCTTGGGGGTCACTAAAAAATAAAAATCCTAAATTCAATTTTGAGTTTGGGATTTTTTTATTGAGTTTAATAAAAAATAAAAAGATGATAAACGAACTAAAAATATCGCTTTGGCAACAATTTGGAGCTAGTGTTGATATGCTTGAAAATGCAATTGAAATGTGTCCGGAAGCTTTTTGGAACGACAAAAAAAAGTTTTGGTACAACGCCTTTCATTGTCTTTTCTTTTTGGATTATTATTTAACTGTTGAACCAGCTAATTTTATACCTCCTCAGCCATTTACATTTTCAGAGTTTGAAGATAAAATGCCAGAAAAAGTTTATTCCAAAGAAGAATTGTTAACTTATTTACAAAAAAATCGTTTAAAATGCCATAGTCTTATTTTGAATTTGACCGAAAATTCTGCTCAAAACAGATGGATTAATGAGTCAAAAACTATGGATTATTCAATTATTGAAATTTTAATTTACAATATGCGACATGTGCAACACCATGCCGCACAACTTAATTTGCTTTTACGTCAAGAAATTAATGATGCCCCTGGATGGATTTCGATAGCTGATATGAAACTTTAAAATAAAAAAAGTGTCTATTCGTAAAATAAAAATAAAATATTTTTCTCTCAAGAACAAAAATTAAATATTTTAAATAAACATCCTCAAATCGCATAATGAGGCATTTTTTCTAAAAGAATAATACCGTTTACTCATTATTGAGCTAGAGAATTAAAAATTTTCCTGTTTCGGAAAACATTTTACTCACAGTTTTGTTTAATCATTAGTTATAAAACTTAAACAAAAAAAAGAGTATGAAAAATCAAAAAATTAAAAATTCGCTTAGCTTGTTCCTTTTCGCTTTTGTGTTAATTTTTTCATCTTGCAAAAAAGATGATGAAGTTGTAGTTGCTCCACCGAAAGACATTGTAGATATTGCCTTATCTGATGCAAGATTTACAACCCTTACAAAATTACTTTCTGACAACGGTCTTGTTTCTGCATTAAAAGGTGCTGGTCCTTTTACAGTATTTGCACCAACAAATGATGCCTTCGCCAAAATTGATGCTAGCAAACTAACTAAAGATCAATTAGTTGCTGTATTAAAAGCACACGTTTTAAGTGGTAAAGTGGCTGCCGCTGACGTAAAATCAGGCACAGCAAGCACTTTGTCTGAGCCTATATACTTATCGAAAAATGCCAATGGTGTGTATATTAATGGCAATTCGAAAGTAACACAAGCCGACGTTTCTGGAGCTAACGGTATTATACACGTTATAGATAATGTAATAGTACCTCCATCAAAATCGTTGGTAGAAATAGCTGCTGGAATCCCAGATTTTTCTGAACTAGTTTCTTTAGTATTGGCTGCAGACGCTGGCGTTGCAAAAGCTCTTAGTGATGCTTCTGCTTCTGGTTTAACTGTATTTGCTCCTACTAATGCTGCATTTACTGAACTTTACAAAACTTTACCTAAAGCAACTTTATTACAGGCTGGTAACAAGGCTTTGTTGACTTCGGTATTGTTGTACCATGTTGTACCGGGCAGAGTTTTCTCTAGCGATTTACCAAACGTTTCAGGTGAAGTAGGTTCGGCAAATGGCAAGGACAAATTAAGTTTTGACCTAAGTTCAGGAGCAGTAGTAAAAGGTAAAGCAAGTGGAAGCTCAACTATTACTGCGGCTAATGTTTTAGCCACAAATGGTGTAATTCATGTGATTAATAAGGTATTGTTGCCTTAAATATAAAAAGTAGAGCATAAAAATACCCACCAAAAATATTTTCTATTTTTGGTAGGTATTTTTTTTACTATTATTCCTCCAAACAATCAAAAACCATACGATAAAAATCGGGGTGCGACTGCCAAGTTTGCCCTGAAACATAACGTCCATCACGAGCTGCTTCCCTTTTGCCATCATATTTGCCCCCACAAGCCTCTACTTCAAAGCGTACGTTTTCATAACAAGTAAGATTTTTATTTTTCACTAAACCAGCTGCTGTTAATATCTGAATTCCGTGACAAATTGAAAATATATACTTATCAGCTCCGTCAAACGCTCTTACGATTTCTATAACTTTGGCATCATGCCGTAAAAACTCTGGTGCACGCCCACCTAATAATAAAACTGCTAAGTAATCGTCAACTTTCACATCAGTAAAAGCTATATCCGACATCACTCCATAACCTGGTTTCTCTACATAAGTATCCCAACCTTCCTCAAAATCATGGATCACCAAATGCATCCTTTTTACTGAAGGAGCTGCTATAACTACTTCATAATTAGCCTCTTCAAAGCGATGTTTGCCATAAAGGCATTCGTAACTTTCACCAGCATCACCGGTAATAATGAGTATTTTTTCTTTTGCCATAATTTATTATTGAAGAATATTATTTAAATTTATTTACAAATAAAAGAATTATTTTGGAATATAGGAAATCATTTAAAATATACCGCTTGATACATAAATCTTCTATATTTTGGTGGAAATCATTTGAAAAGATTATCTTTAAATGTTAAAATAAAAATTAAAGCTATTAAACAGAATACCATGTCAAAAATTACAAATTTACTTACAACCACAGTTTTAGCATTAGTAATATTTTCCTGTAGTAAATCAAAAGATGGAAGCCCAGCCCCTGCATCAGCATCTGTGATTGGTAAATGGACTTTTGGCGCTCTAGGTATAAAAACAGATGTAAAGACTATTGAAGCAAGTATTGCCGAAATTAGAAAATTAGATCCAGAAACTGGCGATGGATTGGGCAAATCGAGTTATGAATTTAAAGCTGATGGAAAAGCCATTACTATTGACGATGGTAAAACAGAAAATGGAAAATATGTAATTGATGCCTCAAAAAAGTTTATCACAATTACTTCTGATACTGATATTGATCCAAATACTAAAAAACTCGAAATAACCAAATATGAAATTATTACTTTAACTGCTACAAATTTAGTTTTAGGATTAACCACAGTAACCCAAAAAAATGCAGATGGTGAATTTAGTTCTGGAAATGAAGAAGAAGATTTTATTAACTATTTTATCGGTTTAATTGTTTTTAGCGCTAAAGGCCTTGATACAGATGCCGAATTTGAAAAAGCCAAAACGATTCAAATATTAATAAAATTGGTGAAATAACCCTTTTATTATTTTACGAATTTTATGAATAGAAAAAAGATAAATGGTCAAGCGAAAGTTTGACTATTTTTTTTAGACTTTAAATACTTTGGTCCTCATGATAACAACTCTTATTTTTTGAAAATAAATGCTTATTTTTATGGCCTAAAAATACATAAAATTTCAAAATAATACTCCCCAAAATGAAAAGATTAATTCTCATATTTTTATTAATTTCTAATATAATTTTTGCACAAAGTTCCATAAAACCACGCCGAATAGAAGTACTTTTTTTAGGAGATAACAATCACCACAAACCTATTGAACGAGTTTCACAAATTATGGCTGCATTGGGTTCAAAAGGTATAAATTTCACCTACACCGATCAGCTAGAGGATATAAACGATAAAAATTTGGCCAAATTTGATGCTATTTTGGTTTATGCCAATTGGGATGAAATCACAAAATCAGCAGAAAGGTCATTGCTTAATTTTGTGGCTGCTGGCAAGGGTATTTTACCCATTCACTGTGCTTCTTATTGCTTCAGAAATTCTCCAGAATATGTAAAAATGGTAGGTGGGCAGTTTTGGAGGCATACAGTTGACACTGTACAAGCCAATATTTTAAAATCATACGATCCGTTAATGAAAGGTGTAGCACCAATTCGATCATTTGACGAGACTTATTTGCATACTGCGCTACAACCTGATAACAATGTGTTGATGGTGAGGGATATAAAGGCCGATCAGTTTAAAGACAAACCTTCAGAAAAAACTGAACCTTATACTTGGACACGGAAATATGGCCTCGGTAATGTGTTTTATACCGCCTATGGTCATGATGAAAATACCTGGTCGAATCCCAATTTTCAGCAATTGATTTACAATGGAATTCTTTTCGTAGTGCCAGAACTTGTGGCAGCTTCTCACAAAGCACTTAATCCAAAACCTTTTGAATATAAAGAGGCTTTTTTGCCTAATTATGAAAAAAGGGATGGCCCGCAATTGCAACAATTACCACTTTCGCCTGAGGAATCCATGAAACATATTCAGATTCCAGCTAATTTCAATTTGAGCCTATTTGCCTCAGAACCAGACGTACAGCACCCAATAGCCATGGCTTGGGATGAAAAAGGAAGGTTATATGTGCTCATCACAAAAGATTATCCTAACGAAAGAAAAGATACAGGTGGAACAGATTTTATATTAATTTGTGAGGATACAAATGCGGACGGAAAGGCAGATAAGTTTACAAAATTTGCAGAGGGGTTGAGTATTCCTACAGGTTTGGTTTTCTCTAACGGAGGTTTGGTGGTTTCGCAAGCTCCACATATGCTTTTTTTGAAAGATACTGATGGCGATGATAAAGCTGATATTAAAAAAATATTGTTTTCTGGTTTTGGCACTGGCGATACGCATGCAGGACCAAGCAACTTGCATTATGGTTTGGACAATTGGATTTGGGGTTGTGTGGGTTACTCTGGTTATGAAGGTAAAATAAGTGGCATTCCAGGAGATACACTAAAATTTGGCCAAGCACTTTTTCGCTTTAAAACAGGGCTAGATGGAACGGAAGGACCAAAAATGGAATGGATGACAAGCACTTCAAACAACACGTGGGGCATGGCTTTTAACGAAGCTGGTGATATATTTGGCTCAACTGCCAACAATGCACATGGTTGGTACATGGCTATTCCTCACAATAATTTTTTAACCCCTGGTATGAACAACGACAACGGAAGCCGAGGTACCGATACCCATAAAGACATGAAAACAATTACGCCAAAAATCCGTCAAGTGGATGTATTTGGTGGCTATACGGCAGCTTCTGGTCATAATTTTTATACGGCACGCTCTTTCCCAAAAAATTATTGGAACCAAATGGCATTCGTTTCTGAACCAACTGGCCATGTTTTACACCAAAATTTGATGGTGAAAAAAGGCACCAATTATGAAGACAAAGAGGCTTTTAACTTAATGGCAGGTGCCGATGAATGGTTTTCGCCGGTATTTTCACAAGTGGGTCCGGATGGCGCCGTTTGGGTGGCCGATTGGTATAGCTTTATTATTCAACATAATCCAAAGCCAGATGGCTTTAAAATGGGTGTAGGCAACGCTTATGAAACTGATTTACGTGATTATACCCATGGGCGAATTTATCGAGTAGGATATAACGAAGCGCCTGAATACAAGGAAGTTACATTAAATATAAATGATCCAAAAGGTTTAATAAATGCATTGCATTCACCAAACATGTTTTGGCGGAATCATGCACAAAGGCTATTAGTTGAGCGAGGTAAAACCGATATTGTACCAGAATTATTGACAATTGTAAACAGTCAAAAAGTGGATGAAATTGGCCTGAACTGTTCGGCCATTCATGCTATTTGGATACTAAAAGGACTTGGGGAAATAGAGAAAAACGAAGCTGCTTTGCAAGCCTTAATAAATGCTACAGCCCACCCTTCATGGGCTGTTCGAAAAAATGCAATACAAGCCTTGCCCAATAATGAAACTACTGCCAACCTACTTTTGGAAAGAGATTTATTAACTGATAATGAACCAATTGTAGCAATGAATGCTATTCTCAAATTGAATCGATGCCCCTTAACACCGCAAGTAGGCAAAGTAATTTTAGATAAAATGGAAAGTTCAAAAGAATTGAGCGATCGGTGGTTACCTGATGCTTTTGCCACCGCACTTACGTCCCATAATTCTGATTTATTGAGAAACTATTTGCAAAAATTGGCTTTAAATCCAAAAGAAATACCAAATCATGACCATTCTAAAATGATGAAGTCAAATACGAAAAATACAAATGTAAATCAAAAACCAATTACAAAAGTAAATCCGCCTTCAACTGCAAATCCAAAAAAAGGAATAGATTTAATGATTAAAGACATTCGCTTTGAGCCTAGTGCACCAACTGTGAAAGAGAATTTCAAATATTTTGTTGATGTCAAAAACCAAGGATTGGACTCATTAAGAAATGGAAAAATAGCAAGTTTAAAAATAAATATTTCAGGTGAATCACAAACTTTTACTGTATTTAGTGAAGTTCATAAAAAAGGTATTGCCCCTGGCGAAACCGTTACAATATCAAAAAATACAAATGGACCTTGGTCTGGCGACTTTAGTTTTTCCAATGATAAAGCTGGAGAATATACATTTACTGCACAAGTTGATTATGAAAACAAAGTAATAGAAAACGAAGAAAAAAATAATAGTATAACAAAGAAAATAGAAATAAAACAAGCCTCAACTTTAGCTTTAATCGCTTTAGAAAGAGCAGCGAAAAGCTATGCATCCTATTACCCCGCTGACTCGATAGTTATGCTTATGAAGCCTTTTGAAAAATTAGGTGAAATGGATAAAACCGCATTGCTTAAAGGACTTGCAACAGGCTGGAATTATAAGAAAAAAGCTGATTTAATAACTGAAAATCAAATCTTTATAACTAGTATTTCAAACAAACTTTCTGGTGACAACTTGAATAATATTAAGAA
>JANMZR010000260.1:0-3024 GCA_031383555.1 Cytophagaceae bacterium
GGCCAGCGATGAAAATTGGTTCAATTTTTTCCAAAATACTTTTGTGAAAATGATCCCAAATGCCGATCAAAAGAAAGTAGAAGGCAAAATGAAAAAAGTATTTGAGAGAGATTCAAAAGCTGCGGCTAAAATCTTAAGTGAAAAATATGGCCTAAAGGAAAAGTTTATATATTTGCTCCAGCCATTTACAGACATTCATTTAAACACTATTTACACGGCACAAAATGGGCTAAAAGAACCAAGCAACCCTATGTATTCCTATATTTTATCGGGTATTGCCATATTTATTTTAATAATAGCCTGCATTAACTTTATTACACTTACCGTAGCCAGATCGGTGAAACGTGCCAAAGAAATCGGCGTGAGAAAAGTAGTTGGAGGGGATAAAAAGCAGCTTATTTTTCAGTTCTTAGGTGAATCATTTTTGCTATGTTTTATTTCATTTATGTTGGCTATTTTGATTTTACAATTGATTTTACCAACTTTCAATAACTTAGCCAACAAAGCATTATCGATTTCATATTTATTTGATATTCAACTGGTTTTAACTTATATTTTAATGTTTTTTGTAACAGTTGCATTGTCAGGATTTTACCCAGCTTTGGTACTTTCTGGTTACAATCCTGTACAAACCTTATATGGCAGGTTCAATTTATCTGGTAATAACTATTTGCAAAAAGGTCTAGTCGTTTTCCAATTCAGTTTGGCTTCATTTTTAATTATTGCTACTATCACTATTTATTCGCAATTCAACTTCCTCACTTCCAAGCCGTTGGGGTATAACGATAAAAATTTAATAATGGTAAATAAACAAAATATTACAAAAGATGAAACAAAACTTTTTATTGAAAAACTAAAAGAAAACCCAAACATTATAGAAGTTGCGCCAAAAAACGGTGGCGGATGGGGAACAGTGGCCAAGGCTGATAGTAAAACAGAAATAAATTTTGCATACGAAACAGTGAACCCAAGCTATATACCAATGCTCGAAATACCTATAATAAAAGGAAGAAATTTCTCATTGGATTTTCCAACGGATTCCACAAAGTCGATAATCATTAACGAGGCATTTGCTAAAAAAGCCGGCTGGGGGTCCCCTATTGGTAAAATAGTTGACTTTTGGTATAATAATGAAAAATATACGGTTATTGGCGTGGTTAAAGACTACCATTATGAGTCACTTACTCAAGAAATAAAGCCACAACTATTTACCATGAAACCTGGCAACGGCTATGGAATGCTGAATATAAAAATTAGACCGCAAACAGAAGTAGCTGCATTAAAGCATATTGAAAAAACCTTCAAAAGCCTATTTCCAATTAGCTCATATGAGTACAAATTTAAGGATTTGGAAAATATAAAAAACTACGAATCCGAGGCGAAATGGAAGAAAATTATTTTGTTTGGAGCAATTCTTACCATTTTTATTTCTTGCATTGGCTTGTTTGGTTTATCCACACTTTCAGCAGAAAAACGAATAAAGGAGATAGGAATCAGAAAAGTATTAGGAGCCTCTGTAGGTAATATTGTACAATTACTTTCAACAGATTTTGTAAAATTAATTTCCATTTCATTTTTGTTTTCATTCCCAATAGCTTACTATGCTGCATATGAATGGCTCAAAAATTACCCTTTTAGAATAGAAGTGAGTTTATGGATTTTTGCTTTCACAGCCTTTATTACGCTATTTATTTCAATTATTACAGTTGGAGGGCAGTCAATCCGAACGGCCTTGAGGAATCCGGTAAAAAGTTTAAAAGCGGAGTAAAATAGGTATGAGGTATGAGGTGTCAGGTATGAGGTTTCATGAAATGCTTTATTTTATCATTTCAAAAATTCAAACTTCTCAAATTCTTTCACTATCATTTTTGAAATAACTTTATAACCTTTATTAGACGGATGAAGGCCATCAAAAGTCATATTTATTGAACTTTCAGGATATGGATATTCGTCCTTTTCGGTGTCAAAAGGAACATCTATGTATTTGGGATATTTGTATTTTTTATAATCGCCAGTTTTGGGGTTTTTTAGCCATTTATATTTTACTATGTTTTTCTGATTGATGCCTGATTTGTTGTATAGGTTGACAACCGGCATATTTTCGAATTTTCCGATTTCAATTATTGCATCTACTACAGCCGATAAAGTCTGATTATTTTTGGATTTATAACTTCCAAATGCGTTGTTTTTATGTCCATTTATATATACAAAATCACCTCTTTGTAGCGGAGTAATCAATACTATTTTTGCTTTTGGATTGAGTTGATTGATTTTTTCAATTATAATTTTGAAAGCACCATAAATAGTTTTTGAGCCTGTATTTTTGTGATAATCACCCAAATTCCCAATTGGGCGCCCCTGCCACCAGTCGTTTGTGCCTAAAAATATCGAATAAATATCTGCTTGAGGAATACCTAAACTTTCTATTTTATCAGCAATGCCAGCAGATGTCCAGCCGTTAAGCCCTTGATTTATAAAATTGATATTTGGTAATTTCTCAGTTACCAAAGTCATATAACCTTTGGTAGTTCTATTGCCAGTTTCATTGGGATGGTCATTGAGATAGGTTATAGAATCACCTATGGCTACCCAGCTAATTTTATCGGCCGAAAAAGAGGTTAAAATTAAAAGAAATAGAAAGAATAGAATTGTTTTTTTCATATCCAAAGATATTCAAAAATATCAATTTATTGAAATTTCGTATCTCTCGATTTCTTAATGGCCGTTTTGATAATCAAAGAGATATAAAAAAAAATCAAAATATTACTCCACAAAATCACAACCTTTTATCCTAGCCTTCATATGTGCTCCCGCTTTTATTTCAAAACCAGGTGAAAAGGTGATTTCAGTTCCAGCTTGGTATAACACTTTGCTCATGGAGTTAGTAGTATGCGGTATTGTGCTGGTTATAGTAGCTCCAGCAATAAAGCCCTCGCTGCCAGTTCTTGCACCAGAAACTGTTTCAGAACTATTGCAACCAACCGTGAAAAAATGATAATAATATTTACTTCGATAGTTCATGCG
>JANMZR010000261.1:0-32943 GCA_031383555.1 Cytophagaceae bacterium
TTTGTTTTATATCATATTCAATCATTATTTTGAATATTATTATGTTTGGAATTATTCGTCAAAATCGTTGCCTGCCGAATATATTTTATCAAGCTTTTGGCATGGTCAAGAAGGAAGCTTTTTACTATGGATATTTTGGGATACAATTTTAGGCCTAATTTTAATAAAACTTTCTGGTAAAAAATGGGAGGCTCCTGTGATGACAGTTTTTGCGTTGGTACAGGCGTTTTTATGTTCTATGATATTAGGAGTTGTTATTCCCGGTATTGAATTAAAAATAGGCTCAACCCCTTTTTTATTGTTGAAAGAGGCCATGCCTGACCTACCTGTTTGGCAAATGAATGCCAATTTCATACCTGAAGACGGCAAAGGTATGAACCCTCTTTTACAAAATTATTGGATGGTTATTCACCCTCCTACCCTCTTTTTGGGTTTTGCGACTACCCTAGTTCCATTTGCCTATTTGATGGCTGGCCTTTGGAAAAAAAGATATTCAGACTGGATAAAACCTAGTTTGGCTTGGTCATTAGTTTCTGCATTAATATTAGGTATAGGCATATTAATGGGAGCTTATTGGGCCTATGAAACACTCAACTTCGGCGGATATTGGAATTGGGATCCTGTTGAAAATGCCGTTTATGTACCTTGGGTGGTAATGGTGGCTGCCATTCACACACAAATTGCTAATAGGAAATCGGGAACTTCAATAAAAGCTTCAGCAATTTTAGTAATTGCTCAATTTATATTGATTTTATATTCAACATTTCTTACTCGCTCTGGAATTCTTGGCGATGCTTCAGTACATTCCTTTACAGACCTTGGCCTATCAGGGCAGTTGCTATTATATTTATTCACATTTATAATATTGTCGATAATACTATGCTGGTACCATTGGAAAAATATTCCTACCGACGAAAAAGAACTTTCAACTTATAACAAAGAATTTTGGATATTTATCGGTGCAACTGTGCTTTGTTTGGCAGCCTTTCAGGTAATATTTACTACCTCAATTCCCGTTTATAGAAGTATCGCTGAAGCATTTGGCTTTGTATCGAATTTAGCAATGCCAGCCGATCAAATTGGGCATTATTCCAAATTTCAGCTTTGGGCTTTTGCCTTAATTACAGGTCTAACTGGTATTGGACAATATGTTTGGTGGGGTCGAATTAAAAAATCCGGCTGGATAAAAGCAATTACAAACCCACTCATTGCTGCTTTAGTGCTGACCGCTTTAGTGATTAATTTTGAAAAAGTATATAACATTAGCTACGCAATTCTTCTATTTTGTTGCCTTTTCGCTTTAGTTGCTAATGCAATGATTATTTTCAATATTTTTCGAGGAAATTATAAAGTATCAGGAGGTGCCATTACTCATATTGGTGTTGCTTTTATGCTTTTAGGTATTTTATTTTCATCAGGTTATTCAAATATTGTATCTTTAAACAGCACAGGAATAGCCATATCAAATAAAGATGAAGCTTTTACCAAAAATGATAATAAGGAAAACAAAGAAAACATTGCTTTATGGCAAAACAAGCCACAAAAAATGGCAGATTATACCCTAACATATAGAGGTATGCGGCTTAAAGGTAGAGAATTGCCAGATTATATCAAACCCAGTCAAGTGGAGATAATAGAAGGCGACTTCCATGCAGTTGCTCTTGAGGAAATAGTTCAAAACGGAAAAACTTATTATAAAAAAGGTGATACTTTAGCCATTTTTGACGAAAATAGGTATTATGAGATTGATTTTAGAGATAAATCTGGTAAAATAACTACACTTTACCCAAGGTTTCAATTGAATAAACAAATGGGAAATGTGTCTTCCCCTGCCTTAAAGCATAATCTTTCTAGCGATTTATACACTTATGTTTCGCTTGCACCCAATTTGGAAGAGCGAGAGTGGACTAAAACAGAAGTTAAACAGGCTGCGATTCGAGATACCTTTTTCCTTAACGATTATGTAGCTGTTTTAGAAGGTGCTCAACAAATAAAAGAAGTGCCTGGCATTCCACTTGGGCCAAATGATGCAGCTGTAAAGGCAAGTATCAAGATAATTGGGCAGGATTTTGTGGAATATAAAATGGAACCAAATTACATCATAAAAGAAGGAATGGTAGCCATGCCACCCGTTGAAAATGAGGAACTTGGCCTCAGAATTCGTTTCACTAATATCGACCCAAAAACTGGTGTATTTTCATTTGGCGTAAATACAACCCAACGTGATTTTGTTGTGTTAAAAGCTATTGAAAAACCATTTATTAATTTGCTATGGATTGGTACTGGAATTTTAGTAATTGGATTAATAATGGCAGCCGCTCGCCGTTATCGAGAGTTTTCTTTGGTAAAGGATTAGTTTATTGTGAATTTTCATAAATTTTGGTAATTTTAACAAGAATTTAAAAACTAATATTATGCTCACAAAAGAAATGGTTAGAAATCAAATCGAAAAATTACCTGAAGAATTTTCAGTTGATGAATTATTTGAGCGCCTCATTTTAGTCGATAAAATTGAAAAAGGTATAAAAGATTCGAAAGAAGGAAATGTTTATTCTGAGGCGGAAATGGATATTGAATTTCAAAAATGGTTTCAAGAGTAGTATATACGAATATTGCCAAAAAAGATTTGCATGAAATATATAGATACATTTCAAATGACTCAAAATTCTAAGCAAAACTTCAAATTCTTAAAATTAAACAAGCTGTTCAAATTCTTAAAACGTTCTCAAATGTAGGTAGAGAGGTTCCTGATTTTGAAATCCCATTTATAAGAGAAATTATAGAAGGAAATTTTCGAATAATTTATATGGTTGTAGATCCTACCAGAATTGATATTCTTACAATTCACCACACTTCAAAAGTATTAAAAATACTAGATTTTCTGTAAAATGATTTTAAAAGAAACTCTTCTTATTTCAGCCTCAGTTGCTTTTTTCATAATATGGATACTCGAAATTTTCAATGGTATACCCTTGAAAGCCAGTTATTTTTGGGTAATGTTTGGCTTAGGCTTTTTATTATATTTTCAATATTCTAAGAATAATAGATTGAAAAAAGAGGAAATCGCCTCAAAAAAAGATACCTCTATCAATAAGCCCAAAAAGTTAAAAAAATAGCAAATACATACTCTTGATATTGATATTATTTTTTAACTTGCAACCGCATCATCCCATTTTTAATGGATTCACAATCTTTATTTTACATCATACTAGCCATAATTGGCTCAGCTTTTTTTTCAGGTGTAGAAATGGCGTTTGTTTCGGCCAACAAATTATATTTTGAATTACAAGCCAAACAAGGCGTAATCACTGGTGGAATAATCTCCAAATTCCTCAAAAATCCTTCACAATTCATTGGTACCATGCTTATTGGTAATACAATTTTTTTGGTGCTTTATGGGATATTTATGGAAAGCTCCATTCATCATTTTTTTGAGTTGGCTACCTGGTTGCCTGATATACTAAAACGTTCTGAAGTTTTTATGCTTTTGATTCCAGCGTTTATCGCCACTATTATTATTTTGGCAACAGCTGAGTATACCCCTAAAAGTATTTTTCTATTAAATCCCGACGGATTTTTAGAAGTATTAGCCATCCCGATATGGATTATTTATCATATTATGTCACCTATTGTATATTTGATGGTGGGATCATCTAAGTGGTTCATTGTTAATATATTACGTCTTGATTATTCTGAACAAAAGTCAGTATTTAGGCTAACGGATTTGAATAATTATATGCAAAACCTAAATCGGAGAATTTCTACCGAGGAGGAAAATGAAGTCGACACCAAGATTTTTAATAATGCTTTGGAATTCAAACAAGTGAAAATACGTGATTGTATGATTCCAAGAACTGAAATAACTGCAGTTGCTCATGATTCAGATATCGAAGACCTGAAAAGAATATTCGTAGAATCTGGTCACTCAAAAGTATTAGTATATGAAGCGTCTATTGAGGACGTTTCAGGTTATGTGCATCAGTTATCATTATTTAAAAAGCCGAAAGATATAAATTCAGTTATTACCCCAATTATGATAGTGCCCGAGGCGATGGCAGCCAATGACTTGATGGTAAAATTTACCCAAGAACGCAAAAGCCTAGCCTTAGTAGTTGATGAGTTTGGCGGTACTTCAGGGCTCGTAAGTATGGAAGATATAGTAGAGAAAATATTTGGTGAAATTCAAGATGAGTTTGATGATACAGAAAACTGGGCCGAGAAAAAAATAGATGACAATACTTATTTATTATCTGCTAGGCATGAAATAGAATATTTGAATGATAGATATGGCTGGAACCTACCCGAGGGCGATTATGACACTTTAGGTGGTCTTGTAATACACCTCAATGAAGACCTACCTGAGATGAATGAAGTGATTCAAATGCCGCCTTTTTCATTCACAATTACTGATATGGAAGATGCCAAAGTGAATACCATAAAAGTGCAAATTACAGGAGAAATTAAAGAAAAAGATGAAAATAAAAGCTTTGGTGGACACTAAACTATTTCGGATTTTCGATTTCGGATTTCGGATTTTTTAGAAGAGACAAATTCTTAAACCTCTCAAAACTTTTAACCTTCATTTAACACCTTAAACTTCCGAACTCACAAACTTTTTTTGTAAAAACCCCAACAAAATTCTACCTTTGAATAATGGAAAATTTTGTAGTATCTGCTCGTAAATATAGGCCTGTCACCTTCGATAGTGTTGTTGGTCAAGAGCACATTACTGTCACTTTAAAAAACGCTGTTCGCACCAAACATTTAGCACAAGCTTTTCTTTTTTGCGGGCCGAGAGGTGTTGGTAAAACCACCTGCGCTCGTATTTTGGCCAAAACTATAAATTGTCAAAATCTTACTACCAATACAGAGGCTTGTGGTGAATGTGAAAGTTGCAAAAGTTTTCAAAACAATGCTTCCTTTAACATCCATGAACTAGATGCTGCCTCCAATAATTCTGTTGAGGATATTCGGAACCTAATTGACCAAGTACGCTACCCTCCTACTTCTGGCAAATACAAAATATATATTATTGACGAGGTTCATATGCTTTCGTCAGCTGCTTTTAATGCTTTTTTGAAAACTTTAGAGGAGCCTCCTAGCTATGCAATTTTT
Source organism: Cytophagaceae bacterium (assembly GCA_031383555.1). GTDB lineage: Bacteria > Bacteroidota > Bacteroidia > Cytophagales > Spirosomataceae > JANMZR01. Next base: position 5,116 of record JANMZR010000261.1, read on the forward strand.
ATATTGGCTACCACCGAAAAGCATAAAATATTACCTACAATTCTTAGTCGATGCCAAAACTTCGATTTCAATAGAATAAAAGTTGCAGATATGGCTGCACACTTAAGCAAAATAGCAGTAAATGAAGGTGTTATAGCTGAAAGTGAAGCACTTGAATTAATTGCACAAAAGGCTGACGGTGGCTTAAGAGATGCTTTGTCGATGTTTGATTTATTAGTTACTTTTTCGTCAGATAATCAACTAATTTATAAACAAGCCATCGAAAACCTTCATATATTGGACTATGATTATTACTTCAATATTACAAATGCAGTTAACAGTGGGGATATATCAGAAGTGTTTTTAATTTTTGATGAAATATTGAAAAAAGGCTTTGATGGCCATCTATTTTTGGTTGGCTTGCTAGATCATTTTAGAAATTTGATGGTTTCGAAAGACAATTCCACCGTACAATTACTAGAAGTTTCGGCAAGTATTCAACAAAAATATTTAGAGCAATCTGCACAATTATCCCTTTCATTTTTATTATCTGCATTAAGTATAGGTTCAGCTTGTGATATCAATTACAAAACTGCTAAAAATCAACGGTTACATGTTGAAATTTGTCTTTTGAAAATGGCAAATATTTCAAATATGTTCAATTTGGCAAGTCTCCCGAAAGTTGAAGCTGAAAAAAAAAACATTGAGTTAAAAATTAAAAGTGATTCTCAAGAAAACAAGGTTGAGGAACCTTTAGAATTTGCAACACAAGATCCTGTAAATCAAGATAATGGTTTGCCAATTAATAAAATTTCAATTGGGAGCAAAGGTGGCTTAAAAAGTACAAATATTATATTGCCCATTAAAGAAATTGAAAAGTCATTTAACAACCAAGTAAATGAGCCATCTATTTCAAAAAAAATAAATCCATTTACATCTGATGATTTACAAAAGAAATGGGATGCGTTCATTTTACAATTAGAAGCGGCCGAACGTTACGGAGAAATAGTTTGGTTGAAAAGAAAATTTGAATTAACAGGCACATCTATAGTTTTAAAATTGGATAACGACTTGCAAAAGAAAATGATGGTTGAAGACGGCCTTCAAGATGAATTTGTAAATTATTTGAGAGAATCTTTAGAAAACTATTCAATAAAATTAACTTTAGAAATTGCTGAGGCAGTAAATCTTGAAAAAATGATTTATACCCAAGCCGAAAAATACAATTTTTTGGCAGAAAAAAACCCTAATCTTGTTATTTTGAAAAATGCTCTTGGCCTCGATTATGACTATTAAAGGAATTATTTTAAGAAGCTTATACCTTTCTTTAGTTTTTATTTTTGTAAGTAAAAACCAAATATTATCACAAAAAGATTCTCTTTTTCACATAAAAGGTAAAATAAATGGACTCACTACTGACCAATGGATTTGGCTACAAAACGCAGATGATGAGCAATTTAGAATTGATTCGATAAAAACAAAATCGGGAGAATTTGCATTTTCAGGCAAAGTAAAAGCACCAAGTTTATACCACCTTAAGGTTGGTAAAAGCTCCAAAGAACTTTTCCCATTTTTTATAGAAAATGATTCTATAAACATTATTTGTGAGAATGTATATCCGTTTAGTTGTGAAGTAAAAGGCTCTTATAATCAACAACTTATCGATCAATTTGCGGTTAGAGAAAAAATGGCATGGAATACAATAGTTATTGAGAATTTGAAAAACACAAATGCCAACTATAGGGAAAAAGCAGGCTATATTCGTAAACAAAAGTTTTCAGAAGCCTTAAAAACGTTTTCTCTATTACATGTTAACGATAGAGCAATTGCTTATTTGACTTCACTCAATAGCAATTATATACTCGACGACGACCTAGAATTTATTTATAATAATTTGGGAGAAAAGTTGAGATATAGCATATTTACTCGTGAAATAAAGGCTGAAATTGATATGAGGAATGCTACGAAAATAGGTAGAAAATTAGTTGATATTGAGCAGGCTGACTTGAATGGCGAAAAGGTAAATCTATGGGATTTCCGTGATAAATATGTGTTAATGTACTTTTGGGCTTCCAATTTTGAGCCTTGTCGCAAGGAAAATTCAAAATTAATGAAACTTTATGAAAAATATAAAGACTGGGGCTTTGAAGTAATGGCTGTTTCAATGGATATTGAAGAAAACGAATGGAATAGAGCTGTAATGGAGGATAATCTCAACTGGCAAAATGTGTCAGATTTGAAAGGGTGGGACAACGCAATTGCACAAAAACTTAGTATTCAAACTGTTCCGTTTACTATATTATTAGACCGTGAAGGCACAATAATTGGAAAAGATTTGCGTGCTGAAGAAATTGATAATATTTTAAATTTGATAAAAGCTACACAAACAGCAGCTAATATTACCAATGGAAATATTGAGAAAAAAGGTCCATCCATTTTCAAAAAATTGTTTTCCAAAAAGAAAAAAGCAGATCCTGGAGCGCTCCCAGGAGCAAATAATTAAGCTTTTTATAATTAAAATCAATCACTTAATAATTAATTGCATTTATTTATCGTTGTAAGTGCATAAAATTGGATTGATTTACCCGAATAAATAATGTTAAATTTTATTTTAAGTACAAGTTAAAAACAAGCTAATGAAAAAATTAAATCAAATTATATTTATATGGCTAACGATTGTCATAATTAGTTGTAATAAAAAAGAAGGAGATGCTATTTTGACCGGCCCGTCATTAGTTGGCAAATGGAAAGATACGGGTGTAAAAGGTACTATAACTATTGATTTTTTAGGACAAAAAGCCACAGAACCCTTAGATGTAGCTCCAATGAATGATATTGTTGAATTTAAAAACGATGGAACAATAGTTAATTTTGGGGGGTCTGATAGTGATTTAAAAATAACTAAATATAAAAACACTACTACTCAATTGACCTTTTCCGGCACTCAAGATAACAAGGCTTTTGATTTGATTTTCAATTTTAAACTTAATGGCACCGCACTATTATTGACCTTGAATAAGGAGCTGTTTTCGAAAAATGCTTTTGCCCTGTCTGCTGCTGGGGTAGATTCAGATCTGGCTGATTTTAAGGAATTTGCAAGCTTTATTACAGATATAAAATATGAGCAGACTTTAATAAAGCAATAAATCTTTTTTCAAAGCTTAGTTTACCTTCTTATTAATCTCACTTGTAAAAGCAAAACTAATATCTGGATTATTTCGCTTTTGATTAGGCAATGAGCAATTTAGTGAAAACAGAAAATAATCTTAACTGCTTCTAATTCGCTTTCTTGTTAATTTCAGATGTGAACGCAAAACTAATATCTGGATTATTTTCTATATTCATCCTCAAAATCCATTCAGATTCTGCCAAAAACACATAATTACCATCTTTATCAGTTGCAATTTGTTGGCCTTTTAGGCGCACAAATTCTTGCAACTTTGCTTTATCTGTACTCGTAATCCAACATGCTTTGGCAATATTTTTGGGGTCGAAACGACATTTAGCCGAATATTCATGTTCCAGTCTGTATTGAATCACATCATATTGTAACTCGCCAACTGTACCCACAATTCGGCGATTTCCTAATTGATGTTGTGTGAATAGCTGGGCTACTCCTTCATCAGTCAATTGCAAAATACCTTTCTCCAATTGCTTCGATTTCATGGGGTCTAGGTTAACTAATTCCCTGAATATCTCTGGAGAAAATGATGGAATGCCTTGATAAAGAAGGTCTTCGCCCTCAGTCAAAGTATCACCAATCTTAAAATTACCCGTATCGTACAAACCTACTACATCGCCCGGGAAGCCTTCTTCTATTACTTCCTTTTCTTGCGCCATAAAACTATATGGGTTTGAAAACCGAAGATTTTTGTCTAGTCTCACATGATGGTAAAAAGTATTTCGCTCAAAAGTTCCTGAGCAAATTCTCAAAAAAGCAATGCGATCTCGGTGTTTAGGATCCAAATTAGCATGGATTTTAAAAATAAAGCCAGTGAATTTCTTTTCAGTTGGCACTACAATTCTTAGATCTGTTTGACGGGCTTGCGTACTTGGCGCAATTTTACAAAAAGTATCCAAAAGCTCCTGAATACCAAAATTATTAACAGCTGAGCCAAAGAAAACAGGTGCAATTTTGCCTAAAAGATACTCTTCCCGTTGAAAATCGCCATAAACCCCTTCAATCAATTCAACATCTTCACGCAATTGTTTGGCATCACGCTCACCAACTCTTTTGTCCAATTCTTGTGAATTAATATCAACCGCCACAACTTCTTTTTCAATTTTAGTTTTATTGGCTGAAAACAAATTAAGTGCTTTATCATACAAATTATACACACCTTTAAAGTCAGAACCAATATTTATTGGCCAAGTCAATGGGCGCACCTGTAGGTTCAATTTTTGCTCCAATTCATCCAATAAATCAAATGGATATCGGCCCTCTCTATCCATTTTATTGATAAAAATAATTACGGGTGTATTCCGCATACGACACACTTCCATTAACCTTTCCGTTTGTTCCTCAACACCTTTTACACAGTCTATTACCAATATTACGGAGTCAACAGCAGTTAAAGTACGATAAGTGTCTTCCGCAAAATCCTTATGGCCTGGTGTATCTAATATATTGATTAGCAATTTATTGTATTCAAAAGTCATCACAGAAGTAGCCACCGAAATACCCCTTTGGCGCTCAATTTCCATAAAGTCGGAAGTTGCCCCTTTTTTTATTTTATTAGATTTTACCGCTCCCGCCGTTTGGATGGCCCCTCCAAAAAGTAGCAGCTTTTCTGTCAAGGTCGTTTTCCCAGCATCAGGGTGGGATATTATGCCAAATGTGCGGCGTTTTTGTATTTCTTCTTGGATAGTCATATGTTTTTTTACCGCAAGGGCGGGAAGACGCAAAGTTTTAGTGGTATCACAAATTGTGACACCATATAATCACAAACTGTGATAACATATTAATAAAAAAGCCCCCGATAAATCAGAGACTTTGCTAAATGCAATAATTAAGTACAAAATTACGGAAATTTAGTGGGATAATTATATTTTACAATCTGTTGATATTTCTTTAATTTTGTCGACGTCAGAAATCAATGAGTTATTGGTTTAAAAATAATTCATATCTACCTCACTAAAAACCCCGGCAAATCATCAATTTTCCCACAACAAATTTGATCCATCACTTGCTGGAGTTGGATTTTAAGGCAAGCAATTGCATGTTCACCTCCATCTTTACCCAAAGCTGCTACTGAATACATAAAAGTTCGACCTAAAAAAGCAAATTCTGCTCCCGAGGCCAGCGCACGTGCCACATCTGGACCTGAGCGCATGCCTGAATCTATCATTATTTTTATTTTGCCTTTAAATTCCTCTACAATTGGTGCTAGCGATTTTACGGTCGACTGAGCAGCATCCAATTGACGGCCTCCATGGTTGGAAACGATGATACCATCTAAGCCCCAATTGATTGCCTTTTCTGTGTCCGAAATTGTTTCTAAGCCCTTCAAGACCAAGTTGCCCTTCCATCTATCACGCAATTTTTTTACACGGTCTTCACTTAATCGCCCAGAGAAGGTTTTATTCATAAACATGCCCAATTGCTTCATATTCATACTTTTATCCATGTATTTTTCCATGGTTTTGAAGCTTGGTTGGCCATGATAAAGTGTATTTAAAGCCCAATTGGGATGCAGGCAAATTTGAATCATATTGGCCAAGGTCATCTGGGGAGGCATTGCAAGCCCGTTGCGAATATCCCGTGGGCGAAAGGCAAAAGTAGGCACATCCGAAAGCAGAACGAGTGTTTTACAACCTGCCGCATCCAACCTATCCAAAATATCATCGGTAATTTTTTGCTCAGCTGGGTGATACAATTGAAACCAAAACTTACCTTCCGTAATCTCAGCAATTCGTTCAATACTTGATGTAGAAACTGTGCTTAATATAAAAGGAATGTTATTTCTAAGTGCTGCTTTTGCCAATATTTCTGGCGCATTGGGCCAAATAAGACCTTGGAGACCAATTGGCGAAATACCAAAAGGAGCATCATATTTCACACCAAATAACTCAGTTTCTAATTTGGCTGGGGTATGGGCATTCAAATAATAAGGCTTAAGCTCTACCTCACGAATTTCAGAAGTATTTTTTGCCAAATTTACGTCTTCATTACAGCCACCATCCATGTATTCAAACACAAATTTTGGAATTCGCTTTTTGGCTTTTTTTATTATATCATCTACTCCGGGGTATTTGGGGTTATAGCTCAGCATTTTCGATTTTTTTTGTTTTAATAATATTTGTAGAAATTGGGTTTTTGTTCCATTTATCATGTAAAATTAATGCCGCTCCTAATGCGCTTGCTTGTGCAACCTCGGCCGCATAAATGTTTTGAAATGGAAATATATTGGATAAAAGATTCATATAGATTTCATTTTTACTAAAGCCACCATCCACATAAATATTTTTCACTTTAGAATTTTTCAAAACCAAACCTGTTGAAAACATCTGCTGGCTTATAATATCAGCAATCAATTTATGATAAGCCTCTTCAATATTTTCAAATTGGGAAAGATCCCTTTCATCAAAATCGCATTTGAAAACATCAATGTTTGTATTTGGGATAAAGGGTTTTATTTTATTAGCATCAAATTTTATTTCTTTATAAAATGAATTTGATACATTAAAATATTCTGCTATTCTTTTGGATTGATCTTCGTGAAATTGCCCAGCAAAAAGCCGTGCTGCTTTTACCTTTTTACCTTCGAAAGTTAAATAACTCAAACAATCGTTTTTGAGTTCAAAATCAGTTAAAACTGAATTATTAAAAGGATTCAAACTAATACACCAAGTGCCAGTTGAAATCAACAAAAAAGGCTCTGTTTCGTATTTCAAATAAGGAATAAGAGCTGCTGAACTATCGTGAAGGCCGATTCCTATAGTAACATTATCCTTTTCAATTGTAAAATCTGAGGGAGCAATGGGGGCTAATATTTTATCAATTCCCTCATTTTCGACCCAAGAATGATAAGCCATAATCGTGAAATTCCAAAGATTGGTATGGCAGCCAATACTGGTCACTTCGGAATAAAACTGATTACTAAAAACTGAGCTTAAATATTGAGGTAAGTGTAAAGCAAAATGAGTTTTTTTATATACTTCTGGTTTTTTATATTTAATCAACAATAGTTGCATACCTGAGTTTAAATTACCCAAAATTGGCGAGGCCGTAACCTTAGGGAACTCAATTTTCCCGCCATTTTTAGTATAAAATTCATTCAAAAGCTCAGCGTTAAACGGTTTTAAGTAATTATAAAGCGGCGAAACGGGCTTTCCAAATTCATCAATTTGTACAAAAGAAGCCCCGTAGCCTGAAAAGTTCAAAGCTTTAATCTCATAATCAGCTAATTGAAGTATTTCCTTCCATGTACTTAATAACCAGCCATTTAACTCCTCAATATTATCACCCATAAACCTATCTTCATCCGGAATTTCAATAGTGTTTGTAGTTTTTTCAAACACAATTTCATAGGCTTCATTAAATAGGAAGCATTTTTTATTGGTTTTACCGATGTCAAATATGGCGATTACATTTTGCATAAACTATAATCCCGTTGCTATAGTTTTCGAACCTCTTTCTTTTATCAATTGTTCCCTAACATTCACAATTCTAAATAGTTGTATTGGATTTAATGCTGCTCCTACACGGAAGCGAGCCTCCGCAACTAGTGCACGAACATCGGTTCGGAAAGCATTTTGTAAAATATCTTGACATTGTGCCACATCGTTATTTTCTCTTGCATTTTCCAATGTATTTTTATCAATTGAAAGTGCTTGTGCATAGGCCAACATAATGGCTTCAACTGATTGCAAAAGGTCTTCCAAAGGATCTTTTACGTTATGTGAAGCATCAATCATCCAAGCCAAATCCTTGGCGTGGTTCATTTTTTTAGCGTCCATTCCTGCTACTAATTCGTTGAAAATAAGGAAAAGCTGATATGGTTTCATACTGCCAGCCGTTAAATCATCATCGCCATATTTACTGTCGTTAAAGTGGAAGCCCCCTAATTTGCCTTCCATCAAAAGTAAGCTTACAATTTGCTCTATGTTTGCATTAGGCAAATGATGCCCCAAATCAACCAAAGTATAGGCCTTTTCGCCTAATTTATTAGCATAAAGCAACGATTGACCCCAGTCGGCTACGGTTGTTGAGTAAAAATTAGGTTCGTAGCATTTATATTCAACAAACATTTTCCAATTATTAGGCAAAGCAGCATATATTTCCTGCAAACCTTCCAATGTATTTTCAAAAGCTTTTCTGAAGTTTAACTGACCTGGAAAGCAAGAACCATCTGATAACCAAACTGTTAGTGATTCAGAACCCAAATCTATTCCATGTTTAATTACCTCAATATTGTGGTTAACAGCCTGTTTTCTGATGGTTTTGTTTACATTTTGCAATGAACCAAATTTATAACTCAAAGCTTGGTCGGCTTGGTCTTGAAAGGTATTAGAATTTACGGCATCAAACAATAAATTATGTTGGGCCGCCAAGTTTTTAATTTCCTGAGCATCAGTAGGAATATCCCACGGAATATGCAAAGAAATCGCCCCTGACGATCCGTTCAAGGCATGCAATAAACCAACATCTTCAATCTTTTCTTCCAAACTTCTTGGCTCACCACCACCTGGAAAGCGTCCAAAACGTGTACCACCAGTGCCCAATGCCCATGAGGGTATCGCAATTTGGAATTCAACTAGTTTTTGAATGATTGTTTCAGCATTTGGAATTTCCTGTTTTGAAAAATCTAACTTTCGTTGGTGATTTTTGAAATCCTGTTCGTTGGAATCGGATATTTGGGTTTTTGAAATTATCATGTTTTTACCACAAAGACGCCGAGGCGCAATTTTAATTTTTATTTTTTTTTCATTTCGAGCCGTGAAACTGGCGAGAAATCTAACTTATCGTGATAAGATTTCTCGCCAGCCACCTTCGGGGCGGCTCGAAATGACAAAAAAACTGACACTATTTCATATAAAACACATCTTTCAAAGAAACTGATTTCGGTGAATTATCTTCATTGACCTCCATAATATCAGCCATATAGGCCCACCATTTTTTCATAATTGGGTGGTTAGGTAAATCATCTAAATTCTCAGGATTTTCAATGGTTAAAACACCGAAAAGTGAATCTGTAGTTTCATCAAAAAAAATAGAATAATCTTGGATTCCTGCACTTTTAAGCAATTTTTCTAATTCAGGCCAAAGATGGTCATGCCGCTTTTTGTATTCTTCTTTTTGGCCAGTATTTAGCTTAAATTTAAAGGCTTTTCTTAGCATTGTTTCTCAGAATTAGTTTTTTTAATGAGGTTGGCTATTAAAAAATAGAAAAAGAACAATTGGAATATAAATAAAAACAAACAATAAACTATATAAAAACTCTCTTAATTTATCCTTATTCTTTCGGTTCAATAAAATAGAAATTAAAAGGTAAATTATTTGAACTAATGGTATTCCAACTAAAAATAGAGCAAAGGCAATATCGCCTCCTCCTGATTTATTTAATAAAAAAAAGAAGCTAATATTGATCCTCCTATTGTTATTAAAATATTTGCCCGAAGTATTTTTGTAATTTTCATATTTACCTCACAAAAGCCATAGCCACACCGCCATCCACATTCAAAACATTGCCGGTTGATTTGCTCAAAAGGCCTCCTGTAAAGGCGAAGCATGCATTGGCGATGTCATTAGGTAAAATAGTTTCGTTCAATAAGGTACGTTTGGCATAATAGGCTGGTAATTCTTCAACCGTAATGCCATAAGCTTTGGCACGGCCTTCGGCCCAGCCGCTTGCCCAAATCGTGGAGTCGGCTATCACAGCATCAGGATTTACAGTGTTTACTCTGATATGGTCGGCACCTAATTCAGCGGCGTTCAATCTACTCAAATGTAATTGCGCTGCTTTTGCAGAGCCATAACCTGCATTGTTCGGCCCTGAAACTAAGGCGTTTTTCGATACAATGTTAATGATATCACCGCCCGTGCCTTGCTTGCGCATGGTTTCTACGGCGGCTTGTGTTACCAAAAATTGGCCTTTTACCAAAATGTCATAAAGGCGATCCCAATCTTCAATGGTATGGCCTTCAATAGGCTTTGAAATACTTATTCCAGCATTATTTACAATGATGTCCACACCTCCAAAAGCTAGATTTGCTTCGCTGAAAGCATTTTTTATAGAATCTAAATTAGTTACATCCAAAAGGGTTGTGGCTACCGCATCTTTCCCAAATTTTACTGTAAAATCAGCTTTGGCAGTATCCAATCGGTCTTGAGCAATGTCGTTAAGAATTACACAGGCACCTTCTTCGACCATTTTTTTAGATATCGCTTTTCCAATTCCACCTGCACTACCAGTTACCAACACGACTTTCCCTGAAAGTGCTTTTGGTTTAGGTTGGCGTTGTAATTTAGCCTCTTCCAATAGCCAATATTCAATATTAAAAGCTTCTTGATGTGGCAGCGCCGTATACTTTGAAACCGCTTCAGCACCTTTCATTACATTGATGGCGTTGGTATAATATTCTGATGCCAATCGGGCTGTGGTTTTATCTTTTGCAAAAGTGAACATGCCAATTCCAGGGATCAAAATTACCACCGGATTGGGGTCACGCATGGCAGGTGAGTTGGCATGTTTGCACTTTTCATAATAGGCTTTGTAACCAGCACGATAAGTTGAAAACTCTCCATCCAAATATGCTTTATCACCCATTTTATCGGAATCAAGTACTAAAGGTGCAATTTTAGTTCGTAGAAAATGGTCGGGGCAAGAAGTACCCATAGCTGCCAAACGAACCAAATCGTTTGAGTTTACAAATTCTAAAACTTTTTCATTATCAGAAAAATGGCCCACCATATGCCTCTCAGAAGAGCAATAGCCACGTAATGTTGGGGCAATCGATGATGCAATCGATTTTCTTTCAGCATCTGATTTTGATTGTATTTTTTGTCCTCCGAATACGTTTTTGTAGTTACTTTCAAGATATTCCGCACATTTTTCAATTACATCTAATGTATTGATATAACTCGAATACGAAGTATCGCCCCAGGTGAATAGACCATGTGAGCCCAACATGATGCCTTTCAAAGTAATTCCCTTTGCGGCGGCTTCTTCCAAACAAGTTTTTAGTTTCAAACCTAAGTCAAAGCCTGGTCGTTGCCATTCCACCCAACCGATTTCGCCATTGAAAAGGTCATGTGTGATTTTTTTACCATCTTTAGCAGCGGCAATGGCTATGGCAGCATCAGGATGCAAATGATCAATGTGTTTGAATGGTAAAAAAGAATGTAAAGGGGTATCAATTGACGGTGCTTTTGAGTCCAAATCATAAATACAGTAGTTGAAAAGTGCCACCATTTCATCTTCATGTTCCAAACCACGATAGACATTTGTCAAATTCAATAATCGATCCATATAAAGTGCTGCACAACCAGATTTTTTCAATGTGCCAATATCCCCTCCTGAACCTTTGATCCACATTACTTCAACTTTTTTTCCGGTCAATGGGTCAACGTCGTCTATTTTCACAGAAGTATTGCCTCCTCCATAATTGGTAAGTCGCAAATCGGCTCCTAATAGATTTGACCGGTAAATAAATAAATCTACTTCATTGTTATTTAATGCGTCAGCCTTCTGCTGATCCCATAAATAGCTTACATACTTATAACTTTTGCTCATAAAAATCAGTTTTATATTATTAAATTGAGTTTCGAAGGGTTAATGTAAAAGGTATTTCAATTTGACTTTTCAAATTAGTTAAAATTAATTCGGCAACTGTGCTACCCATTGCTACGAAATCAGTAGAAATGGTGGTAAGGCCATTCAAGAGGAATCTTTTAAGAGGTGTTTCGTTGTATGATATGATGCCAACATCTTTGCCAACTTCCAATTTTTGTTCAATTATTTTTTCAATCAAAATCACTAAATCATCTTCCATTAGGTTAATGTAGACCGTATTCTTTTGAATTACTTCGTTAGCAAGGCTGTGAATTATTTCATAACCAAAAGCATTATCAGAGCAAAAGTGTTTAAAGCCTACAATAATTTCTTTTGAATGGTAGGTAACTTCTGGAAAAATTAATTTAAGTTCTTTATATTTTTGCAATGGAACTATAGCCTTGGCGAGTGCATTGTAAATGTCTTTTTCGAAATTTTCAAAAACTGCCCCAAATTCACCTTTAATTCCAGGAATCATTTTGTCCATTAAAATAAGTTTTTCTTTGGGCAAAGTATCAATTAACTCATAGGCTAGATTTTCATTCTCTGTAAAATGTGGAATTATTACAATATGGGTAAAATCTTCTTTACGATTGGTGATTAGTTTTCTGAAAAGATTAAAATCATTGTTATAAATATAAAAATCAATAGAGGCTTTATCACCAAGTGCTGTTACAAAAGAATCATAAATTATCTTTTTATGTGCGCTCAATTTATTGAACAACATAAAAATTTTAAGGTTTTGCTGATGCTCTACATTTTTAATAAAATAGCCTTTTCCTGGCACAGAATCAAGTACGCCTATCGTTTTTAAATGATTATAGCCTTTTTCAACTGTCATTCTGGAAATATCAAACTCGAAACTTATCTCATTAATAGAGGGCATAATGTCCCCTTTTTTGAATAAGTTTTTTTGAATTCCTGTTAATATGGAATTGGCCAGTTGTTGGTATTTTGGTGTTGATGAAAACTCATCAATTTGTATAAAATCAAATATTTTGGTTGGTTTCATGTTTTGTTATTACTTGTATTGCTATCATACTTTCTTGTTTGTCAAGGTATTTTCAAAAAATAATGGTTATTTTCTTAGTAATGGGCTTAATTCATTTTGGTAGTATTTTACCATTTTTATTACTGAATTTAAGTTGCTGGGATTTTCTTTTGTATCTCGCTCAATCATTAAATTTCCTTTAAACTTTTGTTGCTTTAACTCTAAAAATATTGCTGGAAAGTTTACAACACCAGTTCCTATAGGCACGTCTTGTAATTTGTTGTTGTTGTATTCTGCAATGTCTTTGAGATGGATGCCAATTATATGTCCTTCCAATTTTTTGATTGCATCAAGCGGGTTTATTCCAGATTTGGGATAATGGCCAAGGTCGGGGCAAGCTCCAAAGTTAGGGTGGTTTTTAAGTGCAACTAATACGGAATCGGGATGCCAATAGATTGAATTGCCATTCCAATGGTTGTGCAGAGCTACTTTAATGCCATAAATTGCTGCTAGACTATCTACCGCATCCCACATGTTTTTAGGCGGTTCAGCAGTGACATAACGTACGTTCAATTGCTTGGCTAATTCAAAATCTTTCTTCCAATTTTCAACCTTTTTACCGCCTGTAATATAAATTGACTCCATTATTAAGCCTTTTTTGTTTATTAATTCCTTCAATTTATTTAAACCTGTTTTCGAAAGATTCATAATCATTGAATCTTTCAAGGTTGCGCCTGCCTTTCCAAATGTAAAGCCTTCCACATATTTTAATCCAGCACTGTCTGCAAAAGCTAATTGATCTGGAAAAGAAAAATTACTAAATGTATAGAGAGTAATCCCAAGTTTCGCTTGATTTTGCTTCCTATTTTTTTGAGCAAAAATATTTAATGAGGCTAATAAAAGAAGGCAAAAGAAAATATTTTGAACTATTTTTTTCATTGTAGATTATATAAAACCATTTTGTTATTTCATATCGAATTACCAATACCAACTACAAAAATGGATGCTAAAATTGTTGCTATTCCTATTATTATTGTATTTCTAGTTTTTTTCGAAACCCCTTTCCATTCATTCAAATACACACCCCAAAGATTTGAAATTAAAATGATAAAAGCCATATGGAGTATCCAAGAGCTAGCTCCATTGCCTAATTTGCTTTCACCCATTCCATAAAAAAAGAACTGCAAAAACCATGTTGTACCAGCTAATGCCGAAAAAAGTATGTTTTTTGCAATTGGTGTTTTTTTATTGGTGTAATCGCCAAAGGTTTTGTTTTTGGCATTCAAATACATACACCATAAAAAATTGGTAGTAAGCCCTCCCCAAAGGATCACAATATAAGTTACATTATTCTGAAATAGAGGATTGAAACCTTGATTTACAGCTTCTTGCGCCATTGGCTTACCAGATTCTATCCCAAAATTAAAAAACGAACTCAAAATTCCAGAAATGATTGCAATTATTAATCCTTTTACCATAGAAAATTCTGAAACTGATGCTTGTTTTTGCTCAGTTGAAAGTTCATTCTCTTTCATCATGCCGGCCTTTCCACAAATGGCAATACCAATAATACATACCAAAACTCCAAAAAGCACCATTTGCCCACCAGAGCTACTAAACATATCTGAAAGTGATACTTTCCCTGTTTGTGGATTGAAATTATAATAAATGGCAGGCACCAATGCCCCAAAAGCCGAGCAAAAACCTAAAACAACCGAATTGCCAAGCGACATACCCAAATAGCGAACGCCTAAGCCATAAGTAAGACCCCCGATACCCCAAAGTAAACCCATTAAATAGGTGATTGAGAGGATGTTAGTACCTGTTTGTTTGATAATATCCCAAAAACCTGGGACAGTTAAATAGGCCGCAAGTGGTGGTACAATCAACCAAGAAAACAGCCCGCCAACAATCCAATAACTTTCCCAAGCCCAGCCTTTTACCTTTTTGTAAGGAATATAAAAACTACCTGAGGCGGCGCCACCAATAAAATGAAATATTACCCCAACAATTGCTTGCATATAATTTTTAAGTTTAGGCTAGTTGCCTATTTTTAAAAGAATTAGAGCCTCAAAATTAACTCTAATTATAAATTTTGCTTTCCTCTACTGTCTTTAATCTAAATTAGCAAGCATGCTGCAATGTTTATCCTGAAACAATAATATTGGTTATTCATTTAGGATTTTTATTTCAAAAACTGATCAACATTATCTTTTTTTACCAATAGAAAAGGAACTAACAAATTGGACTCAAATGGTTGTTTTTTTACTATTTTAACTGCGGTTTCAATCGCTCCAAAGCCTTGATTTTTAGCATCTTGAAAAACGGTGGCATCTAATTCACCTTTTTTCACTGCCTGCAGAGCATCTACAATCGCATCAATGCCAACCACCACCACTTTGTCTTTTAGTCCTGCAGCCTGCAATGCTTTCATCGCTCCCATTGCCATTTCATCGTTTTGAGCAAACACAGCCTTAATTTTTGATCCATATGCTTGAATCCAATTTTCCATTAAATCCATGCTTTTGGCACGGTCCCAATCGCCAGTTTGAGCTGCAATTATTTTCAGATTTGGATATTCCATTAAAATTTCATTGGCTCCTTTTTCCCTCAATATTTGAGCTGCCTGGCCCATCAGGCCGTGAATCATCACGATATTCCCTTTTCCTCCCAATTTTTCAGCAATAAATTTCATGGCTATTCTTGCAGATTCAAGATCGTTGGAGCCCACAAAAGCAGTTGGTTTTATGCTAGTTTCTGAGTTTACATTTATAATTGGAATATTAGCCGCCAAAGCTTTTGAAATGGCTGGAGAACAGGCCTCTACCTCACAAGGATTTAAGATGATGGCGTCAACTTTTTGGGCAATAAAACTTTCAACCTGCTCAATTTGTTTTAAAGCTGATTTTTCTCCATCTACAATTATCAACTCCACTCCCAATTCATCGGCCTTTTTTTGCATTTGATCTGCTAGGTTAACAATATATTCACTTTGCATACCGAGCATGGAAGCTCCAATTACAATTTTTTGGGTCGATTCTGCTTTTTTGGAATTGTTGCAGTTGGTAAAAAAAAGAAGACTGACGATTAATACTAAAAAATATTTTTTCATTTTTTAAAAATTTAAGAAAGTACTTTTTTGGGTAAAATTGATGAATTTTATTAAAGAATGCATAAGTGTAAAATCCAAACAGTTTATAACACCAATGAAGTATTTTTTACTCTTTTCTTTGGTTCCAGCTATCTAAAACCACAGCTCCAATAATAATGATACCCATCACAACTTGCTGATAATAAGAGGTTACGTTCATTAAATCGAGTCCATTGTTAATAACTCCTATTAACAAGGCTCCCAAAAAAGTGCCTCCAATAGTTCCAATACCGCCTTTTGTACTTGTTCCTCCAATTACGGCTGCCGCTATTGCATCTAGCTCAAAACCTGCCCCTGCATTAGGCTGACCAGTAGTAACTCTAGCAGTCAACAATATACCAGCCAAGCCAGCCAAAAGACCAGAAATTATATAAACCGTCATTTTTATTTTATTCACATTAACACCAGAGGCTATAGCTGCCAATTCATTCCCGCCCACTGCATAAATATATCTGCCTAAAACGGTCTTATTCAGTAATATAACGCAAATGATAAATACAAAAATGAGTATTATTATTGGGAATGGAATACCCAAAACGACTCCTCCACCAATAAAATTAAAAGAATCGGAAAGGTTTGAAATAGGCCGCCCTTTACTAATAATCAAGGCCAAACCACGAGCAATGGTCATGGTACCAAGGGTTACTATAAATGGTGCGATTTTACTTTTGGTTACCACAAAACCGTTGAAAGCACCCATAATTACACCAGCAAATAAGCCAATAACTATCGGAACGATTACTGGATAATCACCAGGATGTGCCATAATCGCCGCTAAAACACCAGCAACTGCAACCATAGAACCCAATGACAGGTCTATCCCACCAGTAATAATCACAAAAGTGACTCCAAATGCCAATAATGCATTTATTGAAACCTGAGTGAAAATAATTGTCCAATTGGCAACTGTAAGAAATTGAGATGAAAATATGGATATGACCAAACAAATAAGAAAAAAAGCAAAGAAAATCCCGTATTCTCGTAGATAGTTAACTAACCGCATAATGCATTATTTTTTCTTGATTTACTTCTTTTTTGGGTAAAATTATAGTGTTTTTTCCTTTTGAAATGATCATTACTCGATCGCATAACCCAATTATTTCTGGTAATTCTGAGGATATTAAAATTACTGCTAAACCTTTGGCTTTCAATTCTTTAATTAATCTATATATTTCAAATTTGGCGGCTACATCAATACCTCGAGTAGGTTCGTCTAAAATAATAACTTTTGGATTTGTGAGTAAAGCTTTACCTATGAGCACTTTTTGTTGGTTGCCACCACTTAGATTTTTCAGCTTTTGGTGGTTTGTTGCTTTAATTTTCAAATCAATAACCATTTTATTGCTTTGCTCAGCTTCTTTACCTTTTTGAATAAATCCATTTTTAGAAATATTTGCCATACTAGAAAGGCTAATATTCTCATTTACAGTTAATTCTGGAATAAACCCTTCAGTTTTACGGTCTTCACTAATATAAACAATATTATTTTTAATGGCTTCTTGTGGTGAATGTTTAGAAACTTTTTCGCCATTAATTTTAATTTCGCCTGCGTCAAAGGTATCCAAACCAAAGATCGCCCGGGCAATTTCAGTTCTGCCTGCGCCCATTAAGCCTGCAAAACCAAATACTTCACCAGGCCAAATTTCAAAATTAATATCAGAAAATTTACCTCTTTTTGTAAAATTATTAACTGAGAAAATTGGCTCCCCCGATTTTATAAAAACTTCATTTTCGGAAAATAAATCCTTAATTTCACGGCCTACCATACTCATAATCAAGTTATTTCGATTGAAATCTTCCGTTTTTTGGGTAGTTATATGGGTGCCATCTCTAAGTACTGTAATTCTATCGGCTATTGTAAAAACCTCCTCGAGTTTATGCGAAATATAAATGATTGCAACTCCAATGCTTTTAAGTTTATTGATTATTTTGAATAAAGTTGCCACCTCTATTTCTGAAAGTGCTGAGGTGGGCTCATCCATAATGATTACTTTAGCATCATTTGAAATGGCTTTGGCTATCTCAACCATTTGTTGCTCAGCTATGCTTAAATGCTTTATTTTTAAAGTTGGTTTGAAGCTAAGCTCCAATGCATCAAATAGTTGCTTTGCTTTGTTATTAGTTTTTGATTCATTGAGCCAAAAGTTATTTTTGGTTTCTTGCCCCAAAAATATATTTTGTGCTGCGGTCAATTCTGGCACGTTCAACATTTCTTGGTGAATCATCGAAATACCTTTTTTCAGCATTTCATTTACTGAAGTTTTTGCTAATTTTTCACCTTCAAAAATAACTTCCCCAGAATCAGACTGTATTAAACCCATCAAAATTTTCATAAAAGTCGATTTGCCAGCACCATTTTCTCCCATGAGCGCATGCACTTCGCCTTTTTCGAGGCCAAAACTAATATTATCCAATGCCTTAATGCCTCCAAATGATTTTGAAAGGTTGGTTACTTTTAGGATATTAATTTGGTTTTCGGGCATTAAAAAAATAAGAATAAATTGTTTTTATCAAATCAAAAAAATAAATTTAATAGCCCCCCAATTTTAAAATGATTGTAACAAGATTTAATTTAAAGGTCGGTAATAGCTTTGTATTTTGGCACTAATATTTTTATAAATACCCAAGCTAATAGATAAGCAATGGCACAATATCCAAACATAATTGAATATGATATCATCATTTCGGCTTGAACAGTTTGTTTTTGTATTTCCATTAATTTTGCAAGACTATTTGAATCAATTTGCTGAAGTTTTTCGATTGCATCAGCTGGTAAGCTTTTAAGCTCAATTGTGTTCAGATTTATGAGATCGTTGTTTTTATTAAATAGGCTTATGTTTTTTATTTTTTCCATAAAATCACCTAAATTTTGCATTTGTGCTTCGTCCCAACTTTTCGAAATACCAAGCTGCTTGTATTTATCGAAAAGCCAGCCTCCTGATTTAGAAACAAGCACTCCGCCCAAACCGCCAGCCATACCTCCTATGCCTACTACTGAGCCTATAGCTTTTTTGGGAAACAAGTCGCTAACAGTTGTAAAAATATTGGCACTCCAAGCTTGATGTGCTGAGGCACCAATACCAATTAAGATTACCGGAACCCAAAAGCTAATATAACCAAAAGGCTGAGCAAGTAGAATTACCAAAGGTATAAAGGCGATTATAAGCATTGCTTTCATGCGGCCATCGAAAACTTTGTGACCTCTGTTAATAAAATACATTGGAAACCAGCCCCCTACTATGCTACCTATTGTAGCTATTGTGTATAATGTAGCCAATGGCCAAGTGATAGCAGTACCACTAATATCATACTGGGCGTTGAGAAATGCGGGTAACCAAAATAAGAAAAACCACCAAACACCATCAGTAAAAAACTTACCAGCCACAAAAGCCCAGGTTTGTCGATACCCCAACAACTTAGTCCATGAAATGCCTTTATTATCAGTGATGCTTACTATTTCGCTGTTTTCCTCCTCTTCTTGGGAATTTATATAAGCAAGTTCGGTAGCCGAAAGGTTTTTTTGCTGCTCAGGCTTATCATACATTTTGTACCAAAATAACAACCATAAAAATCCAATTAATCCCATAACAATAAAGGCGGCTTCCCAGCCCCAGTTTTCACTTATCCATGGAACTGTCAACGGTGCCAATATTGCACCAACGTTTGTTCCTGAATTAAAAATACCTGTTGCTAAAGAACGCTCTTTTTTTGGAAAATACTCTGCTATAGCTTTTATCGCAGCGGGGAAGTTGCCAGCCTCACCAAATGCTAGGGCAGCTCGAGAAAACATAAAGCCTAAAATAGATACCGAAAACCCAGCTATACCAAACCAACCCAACATTGTGCTGATACCTTGTCCTATTGGAATAGCTATTGCATGAATAATAGCGGCAACTGACCAAATAATGATTGCCCATGCATAACCCTTTTTAGTACCAAGCTTATCAATAATTCTCCCAGCAAAAAGTAAGGAGATAGCATAGCCAAACTGAAAAACTGAGGTGATATTTGCGTAGTCTGTATTGCTCCAACTAAATAACTTAGCCAAATATGGTTGTAGAAGACTAAGCACCTGACGATCAAGGTAGTTGACGGTAGTTGCAAAAAATACCAAAGCACAGATTGTCCAGCGATATTTTCCAATTTTATTTTCCATTTTTTATTTTAAGTTTAGAGTTTTTTGCCAAAAAGGCACTAAGACACAAAATTTGTTTTATAAATTATTTTATTCAACAATAAAACAATTTAACATATTAACAATTCAATTATAATTTAACAGCCTGCCTAGCCAAAAGTAGCCAATTTTTTCCAGATTTTTGATAAACCTGTAAAACAGCGATATTAGCAACACCGTCCACTCCATGGTTGGTATAAACCGCTTTAAACTTATGCCTAACTACAGCTGTTTTTCCAGTAATTTGTATAGTTTGATTTGAAATATCAATAGATTCAAAATTATTAGTACCTGAAGCAATGGCCTCAACATATTGCTTTTTATTTTCAACTTTTGAATCGGAATGTCCATAGCTCAAATTTTCATGAGTGTTTGCCTCCAAAGCCATTTTATCGCCATGAACCATGGCCTTTCTAATGGCTTCAACGGTTTCCGCCACCAGCTTTTCATCTTTTGATTGAGAAAAAATTGGGTTTGTATTGAAGTAAATAATTGCAAGTAAAATGGGTATTATTCTCATTTGAATGTTTTTTAAAAGGGTAAAATTTTAGAATTCTCGCCAGCTTTACGGCTCGAAACGACAAAGTAAGGCCTACAAGGAAACCCCCCTTTTCCAAGGAATGAAATCGTCGTGACCAGCAGCCACAGCTTTAGGAATATATTCACCGGAAACAGTAGCAATACATAATTCCAATAATTCTTCTCCCATTTGAGCAATTGATTTTTGGCCAGTTATGATTGTTCCTGTGTCAATATCAATGATATCTGCCATTTTTGTGGCCAGAGTTGTATTTGTTGATATTTTAAGAACAGGACAAATTGGATTGCCCATCGGATTGCCCAAACCGGTTGTAAACATTAAAACATTTGCTCCAGAACCAGCTAACCCGGTCGTACATTCAGCATCGCCACCAGGAGTACAAAGTAAATTTAACCCTGGATTTGTAGCAATTTCAGTGTAATCCAACACACCAGTTACGGGTGAGTTTCCTCCTTTTTTTGCCGCTCCGGCCGATTTCATAGCATCGGTAATAAGGCCGTCTTTTATATTACCTGGCGATGGATTCATGTCAAAACCCACGCCAACTGCTGCTGCATGTTTGGCATAAGCATCTTGCAAGTTTGAAAACTTTGTAGCTAATTCATCAGAAACACATCTATTAATTAGCTCTTGCTCCATGCCGCAAAGTTCAGGGAATTCGGCTAACATGATTTTTCCGCCTAAGGCAGCCAATAAATCAGAGCAATATCCTACAGCAGGATTGGCCGAAATGCCAGAAAAACCATCTGAACCACCACATTCAACTCCTAAATTGATATGCGAAAGTGAGGCTGGTTTACGAGATATTTTATTGGCTTCGATCAAACCTAAAAATGTCTTTTTCATAGCCTCTTGGATCATAACTGATTCATTACCAATAGTTTGCTGATCGAAAATATAAATGGGCTTTGTTTGATTAGGGTCCAATTTTTGGTAGGCATCTTCAAATTGTTTTACCTGTGCATTTTGGCAACCCAAACTCAAAACCGTAGCGCCGGCCACATTTGGATGAGCCACATATCCAGCCAATAATTGACAAAGGGTTTGGGCATCATCACGTGTACCCCCGCAACCCATTGTATGTGTAAGAAACTTTAAACCATCAATGTTTTCAAATACTTTTTTTGATTTAACTACTGATAATTCTTCTTCAAATTCAATTTCATTGATGTCTCCTCCATTTTTGTAAGTATTTACTAATGAGCGAGATAGATTTGCAAATTGATTACTAGGAGCATAACCTAATTCATCAAGAAATGCGTTTTTTATACTTTCTAAATTCTGATTTTCGCAAAAAACCATAGGTATGAATACCCAATAATTAGCCGTTCCTATTTTGCCATCCGCACGGTGGTATCCATTGAATGTTCTGTTTTCAAATTTGGAAATATCTGGTTTTTGCCAAGTTAACGAAGGTATTCTTTTCCCATATTTCTCAGCTTCATGTTTGGTATTAAATGTTGTGATTTGCTCTCCCTTTTGAATTTTATGGGAAGCTTTCCCCACTTTTACGCCATACATGTTGATGAGATCACCCACATTTAATTCGTTTTCAGAGAATTTATGTTTGGCTGGAATATCCATCACTAGCTCAATTCCATTATGAATCTCTCCTTTTTTCAAATCAGAAAGAGCAACATACACATTATCCGTTGGATTTATTTTTACTGATTTATTCGACATGAATATTTTTTTTCACTCAATTATATGAAAATTTTTTGAATCAAATTTAAGCTATCCAATTTGTTAATTTCATTAAATTTTAAGAATAAATCACGTATTCGATTGCGTGAATTGAATAAAGAATTAATGAAAATATTACTATTTTAGAATTACCTCAAAGTTGTCAAAAACTCAACTACATCCCTAATTTCTCTTTTTGAGAGTAAGGAGCCCATCGCTGGCATACTTGAAGGTAGGTTTTCTCTCTTTTTTATTCTTGATTTTTCCACGACTAAAGGCTCTGCATCTGAGGTATTTATGGTGAGTTCAGAGTCTGACTCTTTAGCCAAAAGACCCACTACTTCCTGGCCGTTGGAAAGTGTGATAGACACATTACCATAACCCGGTGCCAAACGATTACTTGGGTCAACTAGTGCTTGCAATAATTGCTCCCGTGTAAGTGCACCCGCTATGTGTGTGAGTGCTGGGCCTACATTACCACCTCCACGGCCAGCATCGTGGCAGCGTGTACATTGAGCCGCTGCATTATTGTTAAAAATACCCCGTCCAGTTACCCAATTTCCACCGTTTAAAGTTTCAACATATTCATCAAAAATAGAGCCTTGTTGTTTGAATGTTGAAATTTTCGCCTTCAAATCGGCTGAACCTGAAGCTTCTGCTGCTTCAAAAAGTTCTAAAGAAAGTGAGCTTGGAATCTCTTTATTTTTTAGTTGGGCAATCAAATTTCCAAGAATTGTTTCCGTTTTGTTTAGATCCAATTTGCCTAAAACTGCAATTATTTGCTGCTTTTCTTTTAAGCTACCAGTAGCTAAAATTTTAGAAACTATCAATGGTAAAGACTCTTTTGTTGTATTTGAATTATCTAAAAAACCAAGTCCTGCTGTCCGAATATTTTCATTTTTATCTTCAATGGCCAGCTTAATTAAACTATCCATATTCCTGTATTTCAACAAGTTAAGATTACTCAAAATAGCCGATTTCACTTTTATACTTGAGGAATTTTCAAACATATTGGCCAAATCAGTATTAAAATCAGCTATTTCTAAATTACCCAAAAGATTGATGGCAGAAAGTACTGTTTCTTCGTTTTTATCATTCAAAAAACTGGAAATATGAGGAACTATTTTACTTTTCACTATGGCTGGATCACGAGCAATTGCCCCACGGTGACGGCCATCAACACGATCCATCACTGAAGGGCTTGCCCAAGAGCTGATTGTTGACAAAGCCTCAGATTTTAATTTATCAGGAATGTCGCCACGAGTTGAATAATTAACTAAATCATTGAATTGCTTTTCGCCACCAACCCGTAAACATGCATTAATCGACCTTCTTATAATAACCTCATTGGTAAACCTTTTATCGTTAATTAACTCAGCGAGTGCAGGCAAAGCTGCAATAATTGAAAGGTCATCGTTGATGCCACGGGCTGCCTCTGCAACTATGTATTCGTCTGCGTCTTTCAAGAAAATTGAAATATTTTCATTGCTCAATTTGCGTAAAACCAATACGGCAGCTGTTCTCAAGGCTTTACTTGGGTTATTAGCCAAAGCTAAAATAGGCTCAACTGCGCCGATTTTTGATAAAGCCAAAACACCCGCATGACGTAAGTATATTTCTTCGTCATTATTGGCTTTCAACATATCGATTAACGGTTGTATAGCGGATTTTTCTTTATTTATTCCAAGTGCCTCTGCCGCATAAAATTTTATCCGTGGGTTTTCATGTTTCAATAAACTAATCAATTGATTACCAGCTCCTAATATTTTTGAATCGCCAATTACTTTTGCTACCTGTGCAATTATTTCAGCATCTTTATCAGCTAAAAGAATGATTAAACTTGCACCATATTTTGAGTCTTTTCTCGCCAACTGGCCAATTCCCCAAATGCTATTAATTCTGGCCAATTGATTGTTTGAGGTTTTAACGGTTTTTTCAAAAATTAAAAAACCTTTTTGGCCTCTTTCAGCCAATTCAAATTGTGCTTTTTGGCGAATTCTTTGGTCTACATTTGCCAATAAATTACCTAAATAATCATCAGTTTGTTTGTTATAATCTAGCTGGAGTAATAGTTTTGTTTCCTCTCGAATGGCTTGCAAATCATTTTTATCGGCATTTACATCAATTTTCCAAACTCGTCCATAATTTTTTGTATCCCAGCCATTTATCCAGTCGGCAGCATATAATGCACCATCGGGTCCGAAGCGAATTCCTGTTGGCAATATACCCGAAACTACATCAGTTTCTCCATCCAAAACGAATGAAGCACCTTTTGGCTTTAAACCAAACGACCAAATATGTGAGCGGGCAGCCCCGCCAACAAATTCCACTAAAAAATATTTATTTTTCCAAGCAGATCCTAAAGCTGTTCCTGGGTTGTAAACCATTCCAGTTGGCCCATTATGGAAGTTTTGAATGGGTGGTATAATGTATGCGGCTTGGCCATCCCAACGAGGCAAATACAATTTCTCGTCCATCCAAACTTTATAGCTATTGTTTTTGGGGTCGGTGTATTTTCCATATTGCCAATTGCTTCGCCAGCCAGCATCAGAGCCACGCACCACATGTACCAATCGCTCCGACTCCCCTTGGTGATCACCATCATTATCAGAGCTAATTAAGTCGCCAAAATCGTTAAAAACGAATTCGTGTGTATTACGCAAACCAGTTGCAAATATCTCAAAATCAGAGCCATCGGGGTTGGATCGTGCAATAAATCCTGAATTTGGATTAGGAAATTTTTCTCCATTTAGAGCCGTAACATTTGCACCAATATCACCCATATTCCAGTATATTCGACCGTCGGGGCCTTCCACCACTCCAGACATATTATGACCACTAAAGCCTATATGCACACCGTAACCGGTGCTAATCGAGGTTTTTTTATCAGGTAAACCATCATTATTGGTATCAGTAAGCCTCCATAAGTCTGGAGCTAATGCATAAAACATTTCTTTGCCTTTTACTAACAAACCACCCGCCACATCCGTGACTTCCTGATTGAAATCTGAAAGCACTCTGGTAGCAATTTCAGCCAAACCGTCGTTGTTTTTATCCTCAATTTTCCAAATTTCTTCTTTTTCTACGGCTAGATCTTGCCAGTCATGGGAGCCGTCTTCATTCAAGTCTTTTAGCCAATCATTTTCTTTGGATTTTTCAGGTGCAAATGTTTTCCTTAAAAAAGCTCGACGGTCTTCAACAGATTGTAAACCAATGGATTCGGTCATCCAATGGCGATAACCCCGGATATCAAATTCAGAGTTTTTTTGGCGTACTGTACGGGTTAAATATACTGCTCCTTTTTCGTCAATATCCATGGAAACGGGGTCAGGAGCCAGTGAATCTGATGCCCAAAGTGTCATTTGAAGGCCTTCGGCGAGTTTTGCCGGGGTTTTGGCTCGGATAGCTGCGGCTCGTTGCACAATATCCGATTGGTTTTCATTGATGATGATTGCTACTGTTTTTGAGGCAGATTTTATACAAGAAATCACAAAAACACCAATTAATACTATTAGGATTGACTTAAAAGAGAATATTTTTTTCATTAATCGTAAAATTTTTAAATTTAAACTCAAAATAACAAAATTATTTTTGGAAAACTATCCGCTAATAATAAGATGGATTTGGGCAAATGGTTTTTTGAAAACTATAAATAAATAATTGAAAACTAAATATTTATTAAACTCTCGATTTTGTTATCTATTTCTGCCATATTTTTCATGGCTACTCACCCATTCATTGGCAACTATTGCCGAAGCCAGTGATAATTCGCCACAAAGTACCACTCCAGCCATAATTTCTGCGAGTTTAAGTGCTTTTCCTGCACCAAAGCAACCCATCATTTCAAGACATTCCTTTTGAGTTGGTAAAGCCGTACCTCCACCAAAAGTTGCAATAATTAATGAAGGAATAGTAATTGAAAAATAATAGTCGCCGTTAGGCAAAACTTCACTAAAAGTGAGGGCAGCTGACGATTCGGCAATATTGGCAACATCTTGACCAGTAGCAATAAAGATGGCGGTTAATCCATTGGCAGAATGCGAGCCATTGTTGTTGGAATTGGCTAAAAAAGCACCCATATTAGAGAGCTGCCGTTGTCTAAAAAGTACCTCTGGGGTTACGTGCATAATATTTTTTAACAAATCAGCAGGAATTGAAATTTCTGCAACTACTTTTTTACCTCTACCAAAAAGTGTATTCAATTGCGAGTGTTTTTTGTCGGTATCTAAATTTCCCGACATTGCAAAATGCTCAAGGCCTTCAATATTTTGATCCAATATCCAATAACATGCTTTATGAGCTGCTTTGGTAACCATATTTTGACCAGCTGCATCTCCAGTTGAAAAATTGAAACGCAACCAAACTAACTTACTTACAAAATGTTGTTCAATTTTGATTAGCTTACCGGTTTGCGTAGTTTCTTCTGCTTTTTCTTTTATTTTTTGAAAATTAGTATCAACCCATAAACCAAATTTTTGGGCATATCGGGCATTTTCAAAAACAAATATTGGTGCTCGTTGCATGGCATCATCCAAAACTGTACAAGTAATGCCTCCAGCTGCATTAGTCAATTTCATACCTCTATTATAACTAGCCACCAAAGTGCCTTCTGTAGTTGCCATGGGCACATAATATTCGCCTTGGGCATGTTCACCAAGTATTTTTAACGGTCCTGCAAAGCCAATAGGCACTTGCGCAACTCCAGAAAAATTTTCAATATTTCCTTTCAAAATAGCAGGATCAAAGGAATAGTTAGCTATATGATTAAAATCTACTGAAGATTTTTCACTAACAAAATCTCGTCGAGCTTTTGCAATTTCGTTTGTATAGTTATTTTCTCTATTAAAAGGTAGTTTTTCCATAAATGAAAATAGTTTTTAATGCTTTTTGGTAAATTTATCCTAAATATTTGATTATAAAAAACTCAAATAATTGACTGTTACACAAAAAAAGCTGCCAAATTTTTATTTGACAGCTTTTAAAAAAATTTTGTTAAACAAAGTTTACTTTTTCTCTTCAGCTTCTTTTTCTCCAAAAAGCTCAAACCCTTGTGCTTCGACTTTAAGTTTCAATATTTTCCCTTCAAATCTTGAAAAGGTAAAAATAAAACCACTGGCGGGATCATCAAATACATCCTTTATTTTTACAGCTAAAATTGCCTCAGGGTATTCGCCGGCTACACCTACTAGCTTGCCTTCTTTTATTGAGAAAATAACAGATTCTACTGGAGAGCCTTCAGCCATTTTGTATTTGCCAACATAATCATTCAAATCAACTGAGTCGGCTGAAATTTCGATTTTTATAAGATTGGTTTTAAAACTACTAGCAAATGTAAAACTTGCAGAAAATAATACTGCAGCTACTAAAATTGTAATTTTTTTCATTTTTTTTATTGAGATAAATGTTAAATATTTAGTACAAAATTAATTTATTGGTTTTACAGTTATACCGTTAAAATACAAATAATATCAAACATTTTTTATATGTTTGCGTCATTGCGATAATATAGAGCTCGTATTTAATTCATCTAATGAA
>JANMZR010000352.1:0-4639 GCA_031383555.1 Cytophagaceae bacterium
AGAAATCGGGGTCAGATGTATCAATTCGATACCTATGGTAAGACAGACATTCTTGGATTTGCAAAATTTATCCTTTTCTAAAATTTATTTATTATGACAATTCAACACATTTTCTACATTCCAACAATCTTTTTACTTGGATTTGTATTTGGCACCATGACTAACAAAGTAACAGAAAGCCAAAACAATCAATTGCTGTACAAAACTTCGAGAAGAAAATTGCTACAAACTTTTCTTGTTTTCTTATTAGTGTTTGTAATTACCCATATTTTTGAAATACCATGGGGTTCAAAAGCAGTCAGTCAGCTACTTGGGGGTATAGAAATATTTGATAAAAGTCCCGTTTTCTCCAGTGATGCAGTTTATGAACGAATAAGTTTATTCCCTGCAGAAGGACTTATGGCATATAAGCGTTTCACCTATACGATTGATGTTATATTTCCAATTTCGTTCTTTGTATTTCTATTTACATTTTCCCGATTTGTTTTCCAGCGTGTAACTATTCCGAAATACTTAGAAAACGTTTTAATAAACATACCTATTTTCTGGTTTGTTAGCGACTTGCTCGAAAATGCAGTCATTTTCAACATCCTAACTAAATTTCCGAGTCAAAACGAGTTTCTTGGCAGTTCTTTAGGGTTTATCTCAGTAATAAAGTTTGGTTTACTGATGCTTTCGATACTGGTGCCCTCTTTACTCTTACTATTTGCAAAAAAGCGTTTAATGAATACTTAATTTCCGCTGGTCATCTATGTTAGATTGTACAAAAAAGCCATAGCTGTGATTATGCCTTACCTACGGAGCAAGCTGAATTATTTGCAACACTAATAATAGGTTTTCTTTTATGGGGTATGGCTGGCTTTATTGGAAGGCCAACTCTGGCTGTTTTGGCTTATCATAGTGGGTGTTATGTTTATTAAAAAAAAATCAAAATTTATAACATGAGGCTTATTATCAAAACTGAAAATTGGAATGCTATTAGACGACTATGCTGAAAAGTTTAAATATCCATTAGAATGATTTTAATTTTTTAATGGACGAACAATGATAGCAGGTAACAGCGGTTTTGTACTAGTGCAACTGAAATACTTCTATGAAACATTTGACAGGGATCAACATTAGGAATTTTATTGAACTTTTGTGCTGAAAATTCGCCACATCGCCATGCCGAATCACCTTATGTCAATATTTCAACTTTTTTAGGTTTTTGAAAAAAGTAAAATTATTGTCAAAAATTTAAAAATGAACATCTCTAGCGCTCACCTCATTACCACTTAGACTTGAAAATAAAATCCAAAATCAGGCGGCTTTGGTTTGGCTCAGCGTGTTACTATATTGTTAAAAATGGAAGAGATTTAGTTTTTTGAATCGGTTTGTTTTATTTTTGTTAGAATTGAATCTCAGATTTAACCAAATATTGAGATTTCGTTTTTTAGTAATACTATTTATAAATATGATTTAAATTAATGTCAAATGAAAACAGCTAGCCTCCTCTTATTATTTTTTTCAACTTTTTTTCTTTGTTGTACATTTGCACAATCCCCACAAACAACAGAAATTATTCGAGGGCCCTATATTCAAAACAATACAACTAGCTCAGCATTAGTACATTGGCGTACCAATTTGCCAACTATTTCTCAGGTAAAATATTCAAATAAATTGGGTAGACCAGGCAAAATTATTACTGATAATAATTTGACCACCGAGCATGAAATTACCATCCCAAACCTTCAAATCAATACTAAATATTTCTACAAAATAACTGGCTCAAAAAAAGTGAAACTTAAGGATGCCAAACAATATTTTAAAACAAATCCAGCAATTGGCTCAACCCAACCCATCAGAATTTGGGCTTTGGGCGACTTTGGCTGTAGTTCGGCAACTCAAATAAAAGTAAAAGATGCTATTGTAAACTATACCAAAGACAAGCCCGTTGATGCGTGGATTTGGCAAGGTGACAACGCCTATACTTACGGCAAAGACGATGAATTTCAGAAACATGTTTTCAGAGTTTATCAAGATGATTTTTTCAAAAATACAACCACTTACCCATCGCCTGGCAACCACGATTACGCAGGAAAACATGACTCCAGTTTGCCACCTTATTTCAAAATATTCAATATGCCAGCCAATGGTGAGGCAGGTGGTATAGCCTCTGGCACGGAGGCTTATTATTCGGTTGACTTTGGCAATGTGCATATGATTTCGCTTAATTCTGAAGAAAAAGCGACTGATGGCACCTATTTATATGACTCAACTGGCACACAAGCCAAATGGTTAAAAAAGGATTTGGAAGCCAACAAACTGCCATGGGTGATTGCCTATTGGCATAAACCATCTTACTCAAAAGGCTCACATGACTCTGATACTGAAGACTTTATGTACAAAATAAGAGAAGGAGTAAACCCAATTATGGAAAAATATAATGTCGATTTGGTAATAATGGGTCATAGCCACGTGTATGAGCGCACCCACCCTTTACGCAATCATTTTGGAAAAGACGATACTTTTTCTGCAACTGAGCATGTTTTTGCAAGTTCAAATTCAACCTCCGAATATATTGTGAAAAAAGGTGAGCCACAAGGGGTAATTTATATTGTAAATGGCTCAGGTGGTCAGTTGGGAGGTAGGCAGCCGGGTTTTCCTTTAAACTCAGCTATTTATACCAATACTGAAATTGGCGGCTCTATGATTATTGATGTGGAAGGCAAAAAAATGGATGCCAAATGGATAGCTTCTGATGGAAGTATTTTGGATAAATTTACAATAACAAAAGAATAGTCTTTTAGCATATTATTAAAATTATAGGGATTTAATTCATGTTTTTAAAAGCTTTTCTTTTTTATACATTGTGTTGGCAAACAGACAGCACCACCACTAAGCCAACGTTGCTTAATGAAGTGGCTGTAACCGCCAATAGATCTGACCAATCTATATTTTATTCGGCCAATTCTATTACGGTAATTAGTAAGGAAAATTTACAAAAGACAGGTAGTCGTACAACTCCCGAAGCGCTTTTTGGTCTAAATGGACTGTTTTTACAAAAAACTAACCATGGTGGTGGCTCAATGTTTGTGCGTGGTCTTACGGGCAACCAAACACTACTCCTGGTAGATGGCATTAGGTTGAATAACAGCACCTTCCGATATGGGCCTAACCAATATCTCAATACAATCGATCCATTTTCCATTGAAAAAATTGAAGTTTTAAGAGGTGGTGGCTCCGTACAATACGGTTCAGATGCTTTTGGGGGTACTATTCAGGTTTTAACATCTGAACCAATTTTTTCAAAAAAACTAAATCTAAACTTACTGGGAAGACTTGCCACGCAAGGTATGGAACAAACTATTCGAACTGAATTGGGCTTTGGCAAAGAAAAAATTGCCTTTTTAGGTAGTTTCAGTTTAAGTGATTTTGGCGACCTGATAGGCGGAAAAAAAACCGGAATTCAAACACCATCTGGCTACTCTAGCAAAGCAGGAAACTTGAAGGCAAAATTCAAAATTGGCAAAGGAATTGTTACAACATCTCATCAATACTTTGAAGCCATGCATGTGCCTGTATACCATAAAGTAATATTGGAAAATTTTTCATTAAATGAAATTTCTCCACAACGTCGAAACCTCACTTACGTTAAATTTTTGCAAGAAAATGACTCTAAATTATTTTCAAATATATCTTTAACTGCTTCATCGCAAAGTATTTATGAGGGAAGGCTTAGTCAGAAAATTGGTAATATTAATAAGGTCAAAGAAGCCGATAAAGTATATTCAAAGGGGTTTTCTGCCAATATTCATTCCAATTTGAATAAAAACTATTCGGCCAATTCTGGTGTTGAAATATACTATGATTTGGTACGTAGCAGTAAGTTTAATATCAATACTTCCTCAGATGTGCAATCTAAAATTTTGAGGGGCTTATATCCAGATAAAGCGAGATTTTTCAATTATTCTATTTATACTTTGCATCAATATTTCAAAAACAATTGGCAATTAGCTGGCGGCTTGAGATATAATGGATATTCGATAACCATTCCTGATGAAACAATTGGCAAAACTACTATTTCGCCAAAAGCGATGGTTGGAAATGCTTCTTTTTTGTACAATATTTCTAAAGAATCAAATATCTATGGTGCCTATAATTCTGGTTTTCGTACTCCTAATATTGATGATTTAGGTAGTTTGGGCATTGTTGATTTTAGGTACGAAACACCTTCAATTAATTTGAAACCTGAGAAATCAAATAATTTTGAAATAGGTTATAAATTAAGAACTAGTATATTTTCAAGTACAATTGCGCTGTTTTACAGTCAGTTAAACAATTTGATTACCCGAGTAAAAATCCCCAACTCAGTTATAAACGGGTATAATGTTTACAAAAAAGAAAACGTAGAGAAAGCCTATATAAAAGGTATTGAATATGAATTTGAAGCTTTATTAAATCAAAAACTAAAGACTTTTGGAGGGCTAAATTATTTATATGGTCAAAATATCACAAAAAATGAGCCTATGCGCCGCATACCGCCTTTCAATGGTCGTATTTACCAATACGATTACAAGGGAAATCAGGAAAAGGAAATTACCTTACCAGGACTAGGAACATCGAGCATTGAAGGTGGGAATATGGAGGATAAATATTT
>JANMZR010000380.1:0-9132 GCA_031383555.1 Cytophagaceae bacterium
TTTGCCAGAATGCCACCTTCCCAAGGGAAGGATTGGCCAAATCCCCTCCTTGGAGGGGTGCCTGACGCAGTCGGCGGGGTGGGTTTTGCATTTTAACATATATTAAATTAAACAAAGCCGTAAACTTCAAGGGTTTTAAACAAAATCAAATAAAATGGAAAATAACACAAACACCTTCGCTTGCCCGATGCACCCAAAAGTTCAAGGGAAATTAAATGAGAAATGCTCTGTATGTGGCATGCCTTTGACAGTTCCTGTAAAATGGTAGTTTGATTACCTAGTCCAATAAAGACGGCCTGCAATAAAGAAATGGAAAAAATCCATTTCTTTAAATACAGCGTTATTGTACCTCTTAATAAAGCTAAAATGCAAACAAAAAATCTCGAAAAACCCTCTTTTAGCAAGGCTGAACAACCAGTAAAATCAAATGCTGGTCAACCAAAATTCTATTGCCCAATGCATTGTGAAGGTGATAAAATGTACGATAAACCTGGCGATTGCCCCGTTTGTGGTATGCATTTGTTACAAGAAGTAAGTACAGCCCCAATTGCACAATATACTTGCCCCATGCATCCCGAAATTATCCGTGATGCACTAGGTTCATGTCCTATTTGCGGCATGAATTTGGAGCCCATGCAACCCACTGAAAATGAGGATGCTAAGGTATATGATGAACTGCTTAAAAAAATGAAAATCAGCTTGATTTTTACGATTCCAGTTTTTGCTATTGCAATGCTATCAATGATTTCAGGCAATCCACTGATGAAAATAATGGATATGGCAAAGTGGAATTATGTGCAGTTTTTCCTTACGCTTCCAGTTGTTTTTTATGCTTGTTGGATTTTTTTTATACGAGCTTGGCAATCAATAATTACCTGGAATCTGAATATGTTTACGCTCGTGGGCATCGGTACGGGCGTAGCTTTTTTGTTTAGTGTGGTGGGTATGTTATTTCCTACTATTTTTCCAGCCGAGTTCAAAACCATGGATGGCTCCGTTTCTCTTTATTTTGAAGCGACTGCTGTTATTCTAACACTGGTACTTTTAGGGCAATTAATGGAGGCAAAAGCCCATAGCCAAACAAGCGTAGCCATCAAGGAATTATTGAAATTAGCTCCAACTGAGGCCACTTTGGTACGTGATGGTAAAGACAGTATTATTTCAATCAACGATATCAAAAAAGGGGATTTGCTTCGTGTAAAACCGGGTGATAAAATACCTGTAGATGGCAAAATAACATCGGGTGAAGGCACCATTGATGAGTCTATGATTTCGGGCGAACCGATTCCCGTTGATAAAAAAGAAGGTGATAATGTAAGTTCGGGAACAATTAACGGTACAAAATCATTTGTAATGTTGGCTGAGAAAATAGGTTCAGAAACTTTGCTTTCTCAAATTGTGAAAATGGTGAGCGAAGCAAGTCGTTCGAAAGCCCCAATTCAAAAATTAGCCGATACTATTTCCAAATATTTTGTGCCAATTGTGGTGGTTATTTCAATTATCACCTTTGTGGTTTGGGCAAATTTTGGACCAGAACCCGCCCTTGTTTATGGTTTTATTAATGCCATTGCGGTACTCATAATCGCCTGCCCATGTGCTTTGGGTTTGGCCACGCCCATGTCGGTAATGGTGGGAGTGGGCAAAGGTGCTACAGCCGGTATTTTGATAAAAAATGCCGAAGCGTTAGAAAATATGAACAAAGTAAATGTGCTAATCATCGACAAAACAGGCACCATTACAGAAGGGAAACCCTCAGTTGAAAAGGTATTTTCAGCAGAAAATAAGGAGGATGATTTATTGCAAAACATTGCCTCATTGAATCAATACAGCGAGCATCCATTGGCAACTGCAGTAGTGAATTTTGCAAAAACAAAAAATATTGCATTGCTGGAAGTAAAAGATTTTGAAGCTGTGGCTGGCAAAGGAGTAATTGGCACAGTCAATACAAAAAAAGTGGCTTTAGGCAATAAAAAATTAATGGAACAAGTGGGAGCCACCATTTCGGCAGACCTAGAAAACCAAATTATAGCCGAACAAAAATTGGGTAAAACGGTATCTTATATTGCCATTGACAAAGTGGGCTTGGGCTATGTGGCCATTACCGATGCCATAAAGGCAAGCAGCGAAGCCGCCATAAAAGAGCTAATAAAACAAGGCATTATAGTGGAAATGTTGACTGGAGATAACGAAAATACAGCAAAAGCAGTTGCGGATCAATTGGGTTTGAGCGCCTATAAAGCAAGCTGTTTACCACAAGATAAATTGAACGAAATTAAGGCATTACAAGCCAGCGGTAAAGTTGTAGCCATGGCAGGCGACGGTATTAACGATGCCCCAGCTTTGGCACAATCTGACATTGGTATAGCCATGGGCACAGGAACCGATGTAGCCATTGAAAGTGCCAAAATGACTTTAGTAAAGGGTGATTTGGAGGGAATAGTAAAGGCCAAAAACCTGAGCCATGCAGTTATGAACAACATCAAGCAAAATCTGTTTTTTGCCTTTGTTTATAATGCCATCGGAGTGCCTATTGCAGCGGGTGTTTTATATCCGACCTTTGGAATATTGCTTTCGCCCATGATAGCGGCCTTGGCTATGAGTTTTAGCTCGGTTTCGGTAATTGTAAATGCATTAAGATTAAAAAATTTGAAAATTTAAACAAACGTGGCGACGTAACGCAAACAAAATGAAAAAATCAATCGTAGTATTTGTACTCTTATTATTCGCTTCGTTAAGCGTAATTGCTCAAAAATCAACCCCATATGTGGATTACAAAGGCCATATCTATTATGATAAAAAAATAATTGGTACGCTTACATCAGCAGGAGGATTAGACAAATCGGGTAAGGCCGTAACCAGAGTTGATGGTAACGGAAACATAGTGGACATGAATGGAAAAGTAATGGGAAAAGCCCCTAAAAACGGCAGTTTTGTATATTATTTCAACGAAAAACCAGAAAACTATACCATTGGAAAGCCATCACATAATGGCATGTGTGAAGTAAAAAATGCCAAAGGCCAAACGGTTATGTTAATCCATCAAAACTATAAAGCTCAATCGGCATGTGCTGTGCATTGTTTGTATGAAAATAAGTGCATGCCTTTTAATATGAAAAACAAACATTAATTGAAGCCCATTGATAGTACATAAAAGAATGATTAGGCTGTTTTAAATAAGCTCGGGCGGCATAATAGAATGCCTAAAATCTGCCGTGCCGCTATAGATATTTGTGACTTATGTGGCAGAGGTTCAAAGCTGTGAGGCTCGTATAGCAGAATTTAATAAACACGGCGACTATTTCAAGGTTTGTATGGAAGCGTATAAAAAAATGATGGAAGGCCCTCAGATGATGGATATGAAGCAAAAGATGAAGGGAGAAAAAATGGAAATGAAGTCGGAAGAAATGGAAAATAAAATGAAACATTAATTATAAAAAACTTTAAAAGCTAAAATTATGATGAACAATCACGGAGGTTACTATTACTGGGGAATGCATATGGGTTGGTGGATTTTAATACTTGTTATGATAATCGCAATTTTTGGATTTACCAGGTCCCAAAGAAGAAAATGACATATTCCATTCTGCTGCACTAAAAGTTTTAGCAGAACTGGTACATGTGAAACTACACAATATGAAGTGTGATATTTAATAAAGAGAAGTCAATCAATGATCAACGACCCGGAAAAAATTAGTTTGAGGAAAGCAGCACCACGACTAATGCAAATTATGCGTGTGCTGGCCCGGCATAAGTTTCTGCTTAGCTTGATGGGTAAGAGGAACTTGCCACCGCCAATAGAAGTACGGGAAGCCTTTGAGGAACTGGGACTGGTCTTTCTCAAATTTGGACAAGTGCTTGCCATGCGGCGGGACCTATTGCCGGCTGATTATATAAAAGAGTTGGAGCTGCTGCACGACGACCTGCCGGCTATGAGCATTAGCGTGGTAAAGTCAACTGTAAAAGCCGAACTCGGAAGCTCATTAACGAAACGGTTTTCATCGTTTGGCGAAATGCCGATAGCCGCTGCCACCATCGCCCAGGTGCATGAAGCAACCATGCACGATGGACGTAATGTAGCAGTGAAGGTGCAGCGGCCAGGCCTTAAAGAAATAATCTCAACTGATATTGCGGCACTTACTTACCTGGTATCGCTGGTAGAGAAGTTCTTTCCAAAGCTTCGTGCATTCGACCTTCCTGTTGTAGTGAAGGAATTTGCCATCACGTTGAACCAGGAAATCGATTTCAACCGTGAAGCCCGTTCCATGTTAACCTTACGTAAAACGCTGGCTGATATACCCAACCTGTGGATTCCGGATGTAGTAAAAGAATGTTCGGGAAAAACCGTTCTCACAATGGATTTTTCGGAAGGCAAGCGCATAGACCACTACGCTAAGAAGCACCCGGAAGCGATGCCTGATTTGATGAATACCTTAATTAAACTGACACTGCAATCCATCTTTGAAGAAGGAAAATTTCACGCCGACCCACATCCCGGTAATGTTTTTGTTTTACCCGATGGACGGCTCTCCCTTCTCGATTTCGGAAATACCGGTGAGTTGGATGAAGCCATGCGTGAATCACTGATACTTCTGCTGGAAGCAGTCGTTAAAGGAGATGCGAAGGCAGCAACCGAAGCTTACCTCGAAATGGCAGCGGCCAATGAAGATGTAAACCATGCGGCACTGTTAGTGGATATGAAGGCAGTGCTATATGATATGCACAGTGGAGATATGGAAGCTGTTTCAATCGGCGATGCCTTCGATTCAATGATGCGTGCCGGAAGCCGGAACGGGGTTCACAATCCTCCTGAGTTTGTTCTCCTCACCCGTACATTCGTTATCCTGGAATCATTGATACGCCAACTTGCCCCAGAACATAATTATATGAAATCTTTTCGGGAAGAAATCTCACGCCTGACTAAGCAGCACCTTTCACCTCAACGGATTAAGGAAAAGACAATCAAGCTTGCCCGTGAAATGGAGCGACTGATAATTGATGCACCTGGCGACACAAGACTAATACTCCGGCGCATCGCCGAAGGTAATCTGGGTCGGG
Organism: Cytophagaceae bacterium; assembly: GCA_031383555.1. GTDB lineage: Bacteria > Bacteroidota > Bacteroidia > Cytophagales > Spirosomataceae > JANMZR01. Next base: position 5,056 of record JANMZR010000380.1, read on the forward strand.
TGCAGGCTCCTGCATTGGAGAAACTGGCAGGTGGCCTCACCCATAATATCAAACTACTCGCAGGCGCCATCGCTTTGGCGGCACTTGTGATCAGCGGCACGATGTTGTTGTACAGCCCGATGGGTGGCTGGCATCATCTCCTCGGGGTTTCAATGATTATCATAGGTATTTTAGGCATTCTCATTGGCCGTATCAGTAGTTGGTTTAGAGATCGTGGCAAACCTTGACATTTCTTTTTGGAATATAACTGCCGATATGTGCATGAAAAAACGGTTGAGCCACCATCAATGTTACATAATTATATTCGAATGAAAAAAAGATAATTGGTTCACTATTATCAAAAGGTGGTTTTGACCAAGCGGGCAAGTCCATAACCAAAGTAGATGGTAATGGAAACATTGTTGATATGAATAGAAAAGTAAGGAGAAAAGCCCTAAAAATGAGACTTTTGTCTCTTCCATAGCAGTGTCTCCCAGGGGACGCTGTGACATTTTAGCCGTGGGAGGTAAAAAAATTTTAAAATATCAACAGATTACCATGAAAGTGGGTGGTCACCGAACATAGCAAATAGCAATATTATTTGTAACGCCCATACAAACAAGTTCAGATGCAGCTGCCAAATTATGGATAGCAGGTTATGCTTTAAAAAAAGGATTGTTTTTAGTAAGTCCTCAAATAGGCTTTATAAAAGATACAAAAAATAACACCGACATCGTTTGTATCCCCACAAACGATAAACCGAGAGAGTGAAGTTGGAGTAAATGTTTGAGGGGTCACAAACATAGGCGGAGTTCTTTCCGTATTTCAAATGTGTGAATTTTGCAAATCTTATCCTCAATTGTATAACACTTCTCATAGTGAAAATCTTCACTTTTATATTTTAGCAAAATGCTGAATAATTATTAAAAAAATTTGTAAAAAATAACAGGATTCAGCCCTATACAAATCTATTTTATTGAAATAATTCAAAATGATTAAACTTGAAAAAATAGCTACAAAGCCTTCCGATGAGTTTTCAAAGAAAGAATGCACTAAAGACTTGATTAGCTTTAAAAAAAAGCTCTTTGAATTGCAAAATGTTTTTTATGCCGACAGTCGTTTTGCCTTACTCATTATTCTTCAAGGGGTTGATACATCGGGTAAAGACGGCGTTATTCGTCATGTGATGACCTGCATGAACCCAATGGGCGTAAATGTAAAATCTTTTAAACAACCCACCAAAGAAGAATTGAAACACGATTTTCTATGGCGTATTTTTCCGCATTTTCCCGCAAAAGGCATGATAGAGGTATTTAATCGCTCTTATTATGAAGATATTCTTGTGCCTTTTATGGAAGAAACCCTTACAAAAGACTGTCTTTTACAAAGATGTCAATTAATAAATGGGCTGGAGCAGCATCTTGAAAAAAGTAATATTCATGTCTTGAAATTTTTTCTAAATTTATCAAAAGAAGAACAAGCATTACGGATAAAAGAACGCCTGACTGACAGGCACAAGCAATGGAAATATACAAAGGAAGATACAGTTGCAGCAGATAAATGGGCGGAATATCAGGAGGCCTATCAATTGATTATTAATAAATGCAGTAAACAGGCATGGCATATTATACCTTCAGATAAAAAATGGTACCGCAATTATGCGGTTGCAAAAATCATCACGAATTATCTTGAATCACTTCATTTAAAATATAATTCTGAAGAAACGCTTAAATAAATGGACAATATGTTCACAGATTTCACTTTTCATGCTACAACAGTTGAAGAAGCCACAACTTCGTTGAAAAGTGATGTGGAGAAAGGATTGACCTCAATTCAAGTAAAAGAGCGAATTGAACAATTTGGTCTAAACACTATCACTGAAGAAAAACCCATTAGCCTTTTTCAGATTTTATTCAGTCAATTCAAAAGCCCGATTGTTTTATTGTTGCTTTTTGCAGCAGGTATGTCCTTTTGGTTCAAAGAATGGTTGGATGGGACTGCCATTGTTTGCGTCATATTTATTAATGCGGCTATTGGTTTTTATATGGAATTTAAAGCCCAAGTATCAATGCTTGCTCTAAAAAAAATGTCGGCAGTTCCTGCAAAAGTATTGCGTGAAGGAAAGTTGACTGAAATCAATGCCGTAGAAATTGTAGTGGGTGATATTGTATTTGTGGATGCAGGCGATTTGATACCCATAGATGGTAAAATTGTGCGTTCCACTCAATTGCTGATTGATGAGTCTGCCTTGACGGGCGAATCCGTATCTATTGAAAAAGAAATGGGGGTATTGCCTGAAAATACGATTTTGGGCGACCGTACCAATATGGTTTTAAAAGGAACTTATGTTTTTAAAGGCAATGCTTACATATTGGTCTGTTCGACTGGAATGCAAACAGAATTGGGTAAAATTGCCAGTTTAGTTCAAACATCAGACCAAGCCGCTACGCCTTTAGAAAAGAAATTAGATGTATTTAGTAAAAAGTTGATTAAAATAACGGTGGGTTTGGTGGTGCTGATTTTTTTTGTAGGATTGCTGAATGGGCAACATTTTATGGAAATGCTGGAAACGTCAATTGCATTGGCGGTGGCGGCTATTCCAGAAGGCTTACCTATTGTGGTGACAATGTCGTTGGCACAAGGGATGTTGAAATTAGCTCGCCACAAGGTGATTGTTAAAAAACTATCAGCCGTAGAAACATTAGGCGGTACAAATGTGATTTGCACCGACAAAACAGGTACGCTTACCCAAAATAAAATGGAAGTGGTTGTAATTAAGACCCCCTCTCTAAATTGGCAAAAAGATATTGATACTAAAGGAAATAAAGAACAGCTTAAATTAATAAACCAAGGTTTTATTCTATGCAATACCGCCAATCTTGAAATAGCGGATAATGAAACAAAAGAAATAGGCGACCCACTTGAAATTGCTTTATTAAGATTTGCTCGACTACAAGGAGAAGATATTACTACAATACGTACCCAATTCAATAAAAAAGGGGAGATACCTTTTTCAAGCGAAACGAAAATTATGGCAACGCTGCATGAACAAGGCGGTTTATTTGTCACCATTGCCAAAGGTGCCTTGGAAGAGTTGTTGCCAAAATGCACCCATATTTTGGAAAACGATACCGTTCCAATGGATAAAACAAAACAAGATTATTGGATAAAAGAAGCAGATATATTGGCAGCCGCTGGTCATCGAATGATTGCCATAGCGTATCGGTATGACAAAGTTGAAACTACTTTATCAACAGAAAATCTTGTATTCTTAGGTTTAATAGGCATGATTGACCCACCACGACCAGAAGTAAAAGCGGCTATTGATGAGTGCAAAACCGCTGGCATTAAAGTAGTGATGATTACTGGCGACCACCCGACTACCGCACAATATATAGGTATGCAATTAGGCATTACAGAAGAGGGTGGAGATGTAATGAATGGCAAAGATATGAACCGCTATGAGGATTTGACCAAAGTTGATAAACAGAAGTGGCTGAATACATGTGTTTTTGCCAGGGTAGATCCCAAACACAAGTTGGATTTAGTCAGAGTTTTTCAAGAAAAAGGTTATGTTGTTGGCATGACGGGCGACGGGGTAAACGATGCACCGGCCATAAAAAAGGCAGATATTGGTATTGCAATGGGCCAGCGTGGAACGCAAGTGGCACAAGAAGTGTCAGATATGGTTTTAAAGGACGATTCTTTCAAATCTATAGTAGTGGCTATCCGGCAAGGGCGTGTAATTATTGAAAACGTTAAAAAATTTGTCACTTTTCTATTGTCTTGCAATTTGAGTGAATTATTAGTCATTGCTGTAGCTGCCATTATGAACTTGCACTTTCAAATGCTGCCACTTCAAATACTTTTCATAAATATCATTACAGATGTATTGCCTGCATTGGCATTAGGGGTAACAAAAGGCGATGAAAATGTGATGAAAACAAAACCCTTGAAGGCTTCTGTACCTATTATTGATAAAAATCGATGGAAATTAATCTTTTTTTATGCCATTGTTATGGCGAGTGTCTGTACCACAGGTGTTTTATTAAATCACTATTTGTACCATAAAAATGATGCTTGGGATACGGCTATTTG
>JANMZR010000383.1:0-2108 GCA_031383555.1 Cytophagaceae bacterium
AAAAATCTCCAATTTAAAGTTCAAATCAAATTAGGCTTGCTTCTTTTTTATACTGTAATCCAACATATTTCAATATTTGGTCAGCAAACTGTTGAAAACTACCCTGAAGACCCCGCCTCAATAGAACAATCTGGTGTTCCAAAAGGTGAATTAATAAAGTTTCAATTTGAAAGTTCAAAAATATATCCAGGGACATCAAGAGAGGTAACTATATATATACCAGCACAATACAGGCCAGAGCGTGCTGCATGTGTATATGTAAATCAGGATGGTGTGCAATGGAAAACGCCAATAGTTTTTGATAATTTGATTGCCAAAAATGAAATGCCCGTTACTATCGGTGTTTTCATTACTCCTGGTCAAGTGAAGGCAAAAAATACAGATGAAGCCCTGAATAGAATGAACAGAAGCTTTGAATATGATGGCCTTGGTGATGCTTATGTAAGGTTTTTGTTGGAGGAAATATTGCCAGAAGTTGAGAAAATGAAAGCCACGGATGGAAGGTCAATTCGACTTTCAAAATCTGGGAATGACCGTGCAATCGGTGGCTCTTCAAGTGGAGCGGTTTGCGCTTTTACAGCGGCATGGGAGCGGCCTAATGAATTTTCAAGAGTTTTTTCCACTATTGGCACGTATACAGGCCTGCGAGGTGCCGATAGGTATGATATTTTAGTAAGAAAGCATGAGCCAAAGCCCATTAGAATATTTTTACAGGATGGCTCCAACGACCTAAACAATCCTTTTGGAGATTGGTTCAAAGCCAACGAGTCGATGGAGCGAGCACTCACATGGGCAGGTTATGAGGTAAATCATGTTTGGGGTGAGGGCGCCCACAACGGCAAACATGGAACAGCTCTTTTCCCTGAAGCTATGCGTTGGCTTTGGAAAGATTGGCCAAAGCCAGTTTCAAAAGGGGCGTCAAAAAACCCTTTTATATCAGATATTTTAGTGGAAAATGAAGGTTGGGAAGTTGTAGGTGATGGTTATGGCTTTACAGAAGGCACTGCTGTAAATGGAGCTGGAGAAGTGTTTTTTCATGATATTCCCAATAGTAAAACATATAAAATTGGTCTCAATAAAGCACTTTCTATTTATAATAACAACTCGTTAAAAGCCAGTGGGGCATCATTTTCAAAAGAGGGAGAAATGGCAATGGCCACAGGTGCTTGGGGAGATCCACCGAGCCGTGCCGTTGTTATTTATGATGGTAAAACTACAAAAGTTTTGGCCGATAGTGCCGCTTGTAATGACATCAGTGTAGCCTATAATGGCAATATTTACATAACACAGCCTGACGGAAGGGAACGGCCTGGGAAAATTATACTTGTACGCCCCAATGGCAAAAAAGAAGTGGTGGATAGTGGCTTGCGCTTCCCTAATGGTTTATGCCTAAATCCTGATCAAACGCAATTATATGTTACTGAATCGGCCTCGCATTGGGTTTGGGCCTACTCAATAAATGAGGACGGTACCCTTTCGAACAAGCAAAAATTTGGTTATCTGCACGTACGTGATGTCGATGAAAACGCTTGGAGTGATGGTCTCAAATGTGATAGTGATGGAAGAATATATGTAACTACGCTTTCTGGCATACAGGTTATGGACCAGTTAGGGCGTGTCAATGCCATTATTCCAACGCCAATGGCCAAAGGTCAGGTATCAAATTTATGTTTTGGAGGGCCCAATTTTGATATACTTTATGCATCGTCGGCTGATAAAGTTTTTCGAAGAAAGATGAAAATAAAAGGAGCCAACAATTTTGAAAAGCCTTTTAAAGCGGGAGTCCCAAAGTTGTAATTTTTAAGAGAGAATCGAAATAAAAAAAATTAGTATTATAAAAATCTTAATGATAAAAAAAGCAGATAAAATAAACATATTGGCAGCACTATCTGCATTTTTCACCTATTTGTGTTTTTACCCTTTTCGTAGAGCTTACACGGCAGCCACCTTTCAAGATTTGTACTATTGGGGTGTTCATTTTAAAATCTTAATTATCACGGCACAAGTATTAGGTTTTGCTATTTCAAAAGGAATTGGTATAAAACTAGTTTCCGAAATGCAACCTAAGGACCGTGCTCGTAATTTATTGATAATCACTGCAACGTCTT
>JANMZR010000402.1:0-26205 GCA_031383555.1 Cytophagaceae bacterium
AAAAATTAGGTGAAATGGATAAAACCGTATTGCTTAAAGGACTTGCAACAGGATGGAACTATAAGAAAAAAGCTAATTTAATAACTGATAATCAAATCTTTATAACAAGTATTTCAAACAAACTGTCTGGTGACAACTTGAATAATATTAAGAAATTAATGACTGCTTGGGGACTAAAAACTAGCGAAAGTAACGATACAATTGATGCCACGATTATCAATATCAAAACCATAGTGGAAGCGATGAAATTCGATAAGAAAGAATTTATTGTAAAAGCAGGTAAAGAAGTAATTATTAATATTGAAAACCCCGATGCCATGCAACACAATTTGGTGATTGGTAAACCAAATACTTTGGCTATTATTGGTAAAGCCGCTGATAAAATGATTACTCAAACTGACGCTATGGATAAAAATTATGTGCCAAATTTACCCCAAATAATAACGGCAAGTCCTTTAATAAATGCTGGGGCTAGTTTTCAATTAAAATTTACCGCCCCATCCACAGTTGGCAACTATCCATTCATTTGTACATTCCCAGGGCATTGGAGGTTAATGAATGGAGTGATGAAAGTAGTCAGATGAAATAAAACATTTGCTTAAATAATTTAATACAAATAACGTATTTTTTAAATTTCAATTTTATAAAACTATTATTTCAAAAAATTTCTTAAATTAACATTTGTGCTTTAAACCAAATTACATTTGTAAATTTACAGAAACTTCTTAGGAATTATTTTGAGTTTATATACTTTTGCAATATTGAAAGTGCCAAAAAGGATAAAAAAAGCAGCATTTACTTTCATTTATCTTAATTATGACTTTCTTTATTTAGTTATTATGTAATTACAGGATTTAGAGTGGAAACATATTAAAAGTGAGTTATTTTAGATTTCTCCTCAGGCTACGCCGAGTCGAAAGGACAACGCTGGGCCTTCTTTTGTCATTTCGAGCCGCAAAGCTGGCGAGAAATCTAACTAGTCTTTAACTCTAAATCCTGTAAAACCGTTATTATAAATATCACCTATCAAATATTGTCAACTAATCAGCTTTAACATTGAGAATTAAACCCAATTTTATTATATTTGACAAAATATGTCAAAACGATTTGGTTCAAAATGAATACTTTAGGAGAAAAAATAAAAAGTTTAAGAGAAAACATAAACCTACCCTTACGTACCGTGGCAGCCTATTTAGATATTGACCAAGCAATACTCAGCAAAATTGAAAGAGGACATCGAAGAGCAAACCGACAACAAGTTGTAAAACTTGCCTTGTATTTTCAAGCTAATAAAAATGAATTACTAATTGCTTGGTTATCTGATAAGCTTTTAAAAGAAATTGAAAATGAAGAAATCGGTGCTGAAGCTTTGGAGGCAACTTTGCAAAAATTAATTCAAGAATAAAATTCAAAAACGCATGACTTTAAACAAAAAAATCAAACTAGGTATTTTATTCATTTTCTTAGCCATATTGGCCTATGGAATCAATTTCGCTGTACAATATGCCTATATCGGCTCTGCATATGATGCCAAAATGGTATGTTCTTGCACATTTGTTTCAAAAAGGGATTTTGAAAGTATAAAAAATGAAGACTTATATGCAGTACCATTTGCAACAATAAATATTGATAAAAAAGAGCAGTCCGTTACCTCAAATATTTATGGTTTTGCGGAAACCAAAGCGATTTTCAGGCCAGACTTAGGCTGTACTTTGGTAAATGAAATGGAAGAAGCTGAAATTAGGAAAGAAGCTAGTCCAGTAAAACACAGTGAGGGAATATCCGAATCTGAAATTGAAAATTCAGCGGAAATTAACGCAGAAACAAAAAGCTCCGAGCTTGCAAACTCTCCCTTTGGGGGTTGGGCAGCTATTAACGAAGCTTTTACTGAAACTGACCCGAAAAAAATAAAGCGAACTAGAGCTATTGTTGTTTTACAAAATGGAAAAATAATTGCTGAAAAATATGCTCCAAACATCACAAAAGATACGCCTCTATTAGGTTGGTCTATGACAAAATCAGTCACTAGTACCATGATAGGCATTTTGGTGAAAGAAGGGAAACTTGATATAAAAAAACCAGCACCAATTAAAGAGTGGCAGGATGATGAGCGTAAAAATATTACAATCGATCATTTAATACGTATGAGTAGTGGATTAGATTTTGAAGAAAACTATGCGCAACCTTCCGATGCAACCGAAATGCTTTTCAGAAGTAAAAATGCAGGTTTAATAGCCATTCAAAGCAAAGCCAAATATAAACCCGATAGGGTTTGGTATTATTCATCAGGTACATCAAATATTTTACAAGAAATCATCCGCCGACAATTCCCAAATCTAGCTGAATACCAAGCTTTTCCCCATAGAAAGTTATTTGAAAAGTTAGGCATGCATTCTGCAGTATTAGAGCCAGATGCCTCTGGAACGTTTGTAGGCTCTTCATTTATGTTTGCCACAGCACGTGATTGGGCCAAGTTTGGTCAATTATATTTGCAGGATGGCCTTTGGAATGGCGAAAGAATTTTGCCAGAAGGCTGGGTGAAATATTCGTCAACTGAAACACCGAATTCCAAAGGTCAATATGCTGCACATTTTTGGTTATACCATAATGACAATCAGTACCCAAGCGACGTATATCATGCTATAGGCTTTGAGGGGCAATATGTGACCATAGTTCCGTCCAAAAAATTAGTAATTGTACGCTTAGGCTGCACACCTGGCGACAATTTTGACCACGTGAAATTGGTAAAGGAGATAATTAAAGCTGTGAAATAATCAATTTTTTCCTACCTTTATCCAAAGTCTCAAAGCTCCTTGTAATTCGGCAAGAATTACAAGGGGCTTTTTTATTGAATGAAAACCAATGAATCAAAATTTGAGCCTATTATCGAAAGTATATTGGCAAATGGGTATGGTGTTTGTGACAATTTCTTTAATAAAAAAGAAGTTGATTTATTGATTAAATTTTTCACAAGGCGCTACAATTCAGGTATTTTCAAAAATGCAGGCATAGGAGAAAAGCAGGTGGAACAAGTTTTAGAATCAATTCGTGGCGATAAAATTTTATGGTTGGAAAATGACAATTCCGATCAAACTGAAAACTTATTTTTCGAAAAAATAGAAAATTTTATTCAATACCTAAATCGCACTTGTTATTTGGGAATCAAAAGTTCTGAATTTCATTTGGCCAAATATGCAGCTGGCAAATTTTACAAAAAACACAAAGATAGTTTTGAAAAAAACAAAGGAAGAGTACTATCAATAATTGTATATTTGAATATAAATTGGTTGCCTGCAAATGAAGGTAATTTATTGATATTTCCAAATGAAAAATTCGCAAATCCAATCATAATAAATCCAATTGCGGGGCGTCTTATTTGCTTCGAATCTGACAAAATGGAACATGAAGTTCAAATAACCAATACAGATAGGCTGAGTATAACTGGATGGTTATTAAACATATAGTTTATAATAGTTCAATTATTTTTATGAAATTCAAAACAAAAAATAATAAAGAAGTTTCATTTAGAAACTTCGAAATTAAAGATACAAACTTACTGTTTTCGTATTTACAAAGTCTATCGGAAACCTCTAAAAGTAGATTTGGCCCACATCCCTATGATTTTGAAGCTATTACAAATTTTTATTCAAAAGATAAAACGAATATTGGCATCATCGGAATCGATATTAAAAATAGCCAAATCATAGCCTATTCAATTATAAAACAAGGCCAAATTTTGGCAGATTTTGAAAGATATAAATCGTACCAAATAACCTTATCGGAAATTAATGACTTTACTTATGCCCCATCTGTGGCTGACGAATGGCAAAGCCAAGGATTAGGGGACGCAATGTTTAAATATCTAAAAAAATTACTGCAAAATACTGATTGTGAGCGTATTGTACTTTGGGGAGGCGTACAAAAATCAAATGAAAAGGCCGTAAACTATTACCAAAAAAATGGTTTTAAAATTTACGGCCAATTTGAAAACAATGTTGATAACTGGGACATGGCCCTCAATGTTTGAGATTATTAAAAGTTGACTTTACATTTTTTGGTAATCAGAGCAATTACTCCTTCACCCAATAATCAACCACCAAAACTTTATCTAAAAACGGCCCTAATACAGCTCCAAATGCCTTATGATCAGGATGTGGCAGATAAATGGCACGGTCCTCCTCTGAATGAAAGGTTAAGAAAAAGCAATGTGTAAAGCCTTGATTTAAGTTTTCAGGTGAATTATTCAAACCCCATTCATAACCAACTATTTGTTTTATTTTTTTTGGCAAATCACGGAATGCATCCTCAACTTTTTTTACATCATCAGCCGTGGCATTGTCTTTAAATTTAAATAAAACCACATGCCTGAGCATTTTTTTGTTTTCCATTTTATGATTTTGGTGAGCTTTTCCACTTTTGCCTTTTGAACTATTTTTTCCATTTTGAGCAAAACTTATTTGTACAAAAAAGCAAAGTGTGATAGATAATAGGATATTCTTCATTTTTTTAAACGATTTTTTAAGGAATTAAACAAGCAATTTTCAATTTACTATCAAATCTAAGGCAATATTTCTCAATATTTCGTGACCACCTTCAAAAATAGTCAAGTTTATATTTTTATATGTCTTTCTAAAGATAATTTCACGATCGTCAATTTTATAAATAATGCCTGACCTTACATACTTTTGAGTTGTAAGCAAAGTTGCTGCATCAGCCTCCGACACAAAATTATCTTCACTTTGTACACCGTAATCAAATAATAATTTATTATAAAAATCAATTGAATGTGATATTGGTACCGAACCTGTATGCCCATCATGTACGCCTGCATATATTTGCATTTTGCTTTTTTTACGAAGCTTAATTGGCGTATTCCAAAATAATGGCGACCTATCCCAAGCTTTCTGATTATCTATTTTCACGCCAGAACCTGTGCAGATTAGTATTTCTGGTCCATATTTATTTTTTCTTTCTTCCGACTCTTCATGCCATTTTCGCAAATCTGAAATTGATGACCATGCTGAAAAAGTATTTATTGCATGCCTACTTTTCATATACATAGCCATTGTAGCATAGCCTCCACCACTGTTTCCTATAATGTAAATCCGCTTTTTATCGATATTCATGTTTTTAATGGCCCAATCTATAGCCTCATCAATATCGCTAATTACATATTCGCTACAACAAGCTTTTATATGGTTATTTACTCCCCGAAAATTAGGCAAAATATAATTCCAACCTTTAGCTTTTGCCTGGTCGGCCAAAAGTTCTACCTGCGAATGACTTGAACTTGACCAATTATGTAACTCTACTACCAAAGGTTGCGGCTTTGAAGAAGCCGACTTTTCAAAATAAATTACTTGGGAATAATTGTCAAGCGGGGAGAAAATACTATCTTTTTTCAGGTAATTAGGTCTTTGAGAATAAACCGTATTAGAAGCTAAAATAATGATTATGAGAAGTTTATCTATTTTTTTCATAATATTGGTATTAAAGTAACCTTCTAATTTTTTGTACCTGAAACCTCATTATCCATAATTTTCATTTTAATACCAATTACTACATTTTTCGAATCTCTCAGAAAGGTAAAAATTGATCCGTAGCTGCTTTCCGACTTGAAAGTATCTGCTTCAACCAATTTATTAATTTTGTTTATGCCATTGCTATCAATTTCCGCATAAAGGGCGCCGTCTTTTTCAGTGATAGTTGCCATTTCAAAAAACGTCTCCATCTTGTAGGTGCCAACAAAATCACTTAAATTAGAGTTAACTTTTATATTCTCTTGAGCAAAAGAAAAATAAGAAGCGATTAATAAAAAAGAGGTCAATATTAGTTTTTTCATAATTAAATTTTGTTTTAAATTTGCTTTGTTAATCAATTCTTAAATGTATTAAGAAAATCTCTATTATTTTGAAAATATTTACAAAAAAATAGTTAAAAGTTTGCTCGAACAGATAGAAATGCGGGCTTTATTAGTTTTCTTATGGAAAAGTTAATAAAAATAATTAAATCATAAAAATTTCAATAAGATGAAAATAATAATAAGCCTTATATTAGTTTTAATTTCTTTTAAAAATACACAATTTACTGAGAATAAATCAAATTCTGACCCCGAAAAAGCATTAGCGTCTTTCCAAATATTAGACGGATTCCAGATAGAATTGGTTGCTTCTGAGCCACTTATTCGTGATCCTGTGGCGATGGAAATAGATGAAGATGGTAATTGGTATGTGGCTGAAATGCCTGGCTATCCATTAGATTTATCAAAAACTGGCAACATAAAAAAGCTAAAAGATACCAACGGCGATGGCCTTCCTGATAAAAGTATTGTTTTCGCATCTGGCCTTACGTTACCTATGGGTATTATGAAATGGAAAAAAGGAATTTTAGTAGCCGACTCTCCAAATATCTGGTATTTGGAAGATACTGATGGCGATGAAGTAGCTGATAAAAAAGAAGTTATGCTTACCGGTTTTTCACTTTCAAATCCACAGCATAATATGAATACTCCCAAGTTTGGGGTCGATAATTGGATTTATTTAGGACATTCGGGTGCTATAAATTCATTTGCCTATGAAAAAGTTTTTGCGGATAAAGGCTCAGAAATTCGTTTTCCGAATAATCCAAATACACCAAAACTATCAAAAAATAACGACGGCAAAAATGTTCGCTTTAAGCCGCTAACTTATGAATTGGAATCGCTTTCGGGTGAAACACAATTTGGCCATACCACGGATGCTTGGGGCCATCGATTTTATACTGATAATGCTAATCACCTATTTCATGAGGTTATGGATGCACGGTACATAGCCCAAAATCCAAACTTGGCAATAGCCGATGCTATGCAAAAAATACCAGATCATGGTGATGCTTGTGAAGTATTTCCTACCACCGAAAACCCTAATCATCAGCTACTTACCGATGTTGGCATTGTAACTTCAAGTTGTGGAATTACTTATTATGATGGTGGTGCTTTTGGTGAAAATTTCGAAAATGTAACCTTCGTGGGTGAGCCCGTTCATAACCTAGTTCATGCCGATAAAATTGAACAAAATGGAGCAACATTTACAGGAAAGAGATTAATTGAAAAATCCGAATTTCTTTCCTCGAAAGACCCTTGGTTTCGTCCTGTCAACTTTTACGTTGGGCCTGATGGAGCACTATATTTGATTGACTATTATCGCCAAATAATAGAACATCCGGAGTGGATGTCCGACGAAATAAATAACTCAGGAGCACTGTACAATGGAACTGAAAAAGGGCGTATTTACCGAATTTCAAAAAAAGGGAGTGGAAAAATGGATTGGTTTGGCAAAACTAATATTTCGAAAAAAAATCCAAGTGAATTAACGGAAATCCTAAAATCAACCAATGGATGGGATCGCAGAACCGCCCAAAGGCTTATTTTTCAAAATAACGACCCTTCAGTTACTGGAAATCTAATAAAAATATTGGCTGAAAATAACCCTAAAGCAAAAATACCAGCCCTTTGGCTATTGAATGATTGGCAAAAAATAACACCAGATTTATTAACTAATTTATTAAAAGATGTAAACCCTGGAGTTAGAGAAAACGCCCTTCAAGTGGCCGATAGATTAATAAACTTGCCTCAGTTTAATGGCAATTTGAAATTGAAAAATCAAATTAATCAAATGCTTGACGACAAAGACCCAAGAGTTAGATTTCAACTACTATGCTCCTCCGCTTTTTTCAACGATTTTACCGAACCTAATTTTAAATCAGCAATTTTAACAAAAAATATATCCGATCCTTGGTTTGGCTTAGCTGCAATTTCTTCATCATATAAAACTGAATATCTACTACTTGACCAATTTACAAACCCAGCAATTTCTCAGAAAAATACAAAACCGAATATATTTATAAGCCAACTTTCAGCCACAAGTGCAAAGTCAGGTGATAGAAAACTATTCGAAAAAGCCCTACTTTCGAATGAACCTTGGGAGTCGGCAGTTTATACCGGAATGGCTGAGCTTTGGGATAATTCAAAAGCCAAGTTTCAACTCACAGAAATAGAAAAAACTACCTTGATTAAAAAGTTTGTAAAAACCAAAGATATAATACTTCAAAAGTCAATTGTTGACCTTTTGGCAACAACGGGGCTTCCTCAGGATCAAATTGAATTAGATAATGTTTTGAAATTATTGAATAAAAACAATATTATAGATAATAATTTAAATACTTTAAAATTATTATCACTTTCAAGCAATGAAAAATACGCACAAAAAATCACAACCTTATTGTTAAATAACAAAGAAAAAAGCCTTCAAATGGCTGCCTATAATGCGTTACCAAAAAAAATAGAAAATTCTAAAATTGCGAAAATCAATAAAAATTATAAAAATATTAGTCCCTTTTCCAAAAAATTATGGGTAACTTATCTTACAGAAAGATATGATAGAGTAAATATTTTACTTACCGAAATTCAGTCTGGCAATATAAGTCAAAACGACTTAGAATGGCATCAAAAAGTTGGCTTGATGAATTACTATGACAATCGGATACGGCTGAGAGCTAGAAAGATACTATCAATAAATGAAGATAGGAAAGCTGTTTTACAGCAATATCTTATGGCAACCGAAATGAAAGGCAATGCAGAAATTGGGCAAAAAATATTTGAAGAAAGCTGCGCCACATGTCACAAAATTAAGGGTGTAGGTGTTGATTTTGGTCCAGATTTATCGACTTTAAAAAGCAGAAATATACATTCCATCATTACAGAAATCATTAATCCGAACAATTCTATTGCTGATAAATATGGTAGTTGGGATATTGAGTTGAAAAATGGCAACAAAATAAGCGGGATAATTACTGCTGAAAATAATAATTCTATATTTATAAAAACCATGGGAGGCAAGGTACAGTCAATTAACGTATCAGAGGTAAAATCAAAAGAAATAGCTAAACTTTCAGCTATGCCAAATGGACTTGAAAATGCAATAAACGTACAACAAACTGCTGATTTAGTGGCATTTATAAAAAATATTTGATAAAATATGCCAATAAATAAAAATAGCATCACAGAAATATTTAACAAAATAAAACAATTAAAAGTTGGCATCATTGGCGATTTTGCTGTAGATTTTTATTATGAAATATTACAAAAAACTGATGAAATTTCATTAGAAACTAAAAAAGAAGTTTTCTGGGCGAAAAACCCAAAAACTTCATTAGGAGGAGCTGGAAATGTAGTTGCTAATTTGGCAGCTTTAGGTGTAAAAAATATAATACCATTTGGAATAATTGGCGATGATATTTTTGGAAGAGAATTTGTGAATTTTTTGGATAAAATTGGGGCAAATATTTCAAATATTAAAATACTAAACGACTGGAATACATGTACTTATACTAAACCAATTGAGAATGAAACAGAGCAAAACCGAATAGATTTTGGCACTAACAATGAATGTTCTGAATTAGATTTTGATGGCATTTTAATAGACTTAGAAAAACAATTAATAGATCTAGATTTGTTAATTATTAACCAGCAATTTCCAAAACCATTATTAACAGCCAATAGAATAGAAAAATTAAATGCTGTTTTCAAAAAATATCCAAATTGCCAAGTAGTTTCTGATTTAAGAACAAATGGCTTATCAATTAGAAATTCTATATTAAAAGTAAATGCCGATGAGCTAGCTAAACTGATCAATTCCAATACTTTATTAGAGAAAAATAGTAAAGATTGTGAAGAAAGTATAGTGAAATTAAGCAAAACAATTGACTGTGAAATTTTGCTAACCCGTGGAGAGTATGGTATTATGTTTTATGATAAAATTTCAATTTATCAATCAAATAGTATTCAATTAAATACCGAAATTGATACTGTTGGTGCGGGAGATACTGTGGTTGCAGCTTTTGCAACAGCCTATAAATCAGGCGTAAATATTAATGAATCATTAGAAATTGCGAATTTAGCAGCTGCAGTTTCTATTCAAAAAATAAAACAAACGGGTACGGCTTCGGAAAATGAAATAATTAAATTAATTGATATTTCCAATGGATAAAACTCAAATCGAAAAGCTACGAAACGAAATAGATAACTACCTTCGAAACAATCTTTTACCTTTTTGGGTGAAACGTACGGTTGACAAAGAAAATGGCGGGTTTTTAACCCATTTCAATGAATTTGGTGAAGATAGTGGCGAAGATGAAAAGTCGCTGATTGCTCAATCGAGATCAGTTTTTACCTATTCCTCTGCGCATCGTGCAGGCTATGGAACGGGCGAATTTGCAGAAATGGCCAAGCATGGAGTTGACTTTTTGATTGACAAAATGTGGGACAAAGAATTTGGCGGTTTTTATTGGATGATGGACCGAAAAGGCAATATAAAAATTGATGAAAAAATAGTTTATGGCCATAGTTTTGCCATTTATTCTTTGGCAGAATATACTTTAGCCACGGGCGATCAGCGAGGCATTGAATATGCAGAAAAAGTATTTGACCTTTTGCAAATTCATGCTGTGGATACCAATTTGGGAGGTTATTGGGAAATGTTCCAACGAAATTGGGATTTGAAAGGCCCCGGTTCAGCGGGTGGCGACCGCAAAACATTAGACGCTCATATGCATTTGATGGAAGCGTTTACTACACTTTATGAGTGCACAGGAAAGCAAGTTCATCGACGAAAATTGTTAGAAGTAATTGATATTTTATGCAAAAAAGTGATGCATCCAGTTTATGGCACGGGCATTCCACAGTTTTGGGCAGACTGGTCGGTGGCTCCACAAATCAAGTTTGATATTGTTTGGGGTTGGGATCGTTTTTCAGAGGATGGCCAAAAAGCCTCCGCTGAAGACAATACAAGCTATGGGCATAATGCCGAATTTGCATGGCTTTTGATGCATGCTTTGGACATTTTGAAACTGCCGTACGCTACTCATTATGAGCAAATTAAGAAATCATTTGCCCATTCGGCAGATAACGGAATCGACTGGGAGTACGGAGGTGTGTTTGTGGAAGGTTCACATGCAGGTGAGGTATATGACCGAGAGAAGGAGTTTTGGCAACAGGCTGAAATGTTGATTGGTATGCTCGATGCCTACCGTTATTTAGGTGATGAGAAGTACATAAAAGCCTATGAAAATATACACCGGTTCGTTTTCGACAAAATGATTAACCACAAACTAGGTGAGTGGTGGCCTCTTATGACCCGCCAAGGTGAGCCCATCTGGCGCCACATGAGCCACTCTTGGAAAATAAATTATCATGACGTGAGGGCTATGATTCAGTCTGTGGTGAGGTTGGATAGGTTGATGAATACATAGTTTTTACATAATAAAAGGGTAACTCTTATCGAATTACCCTTTTATTTAAATAATTTAAAAAAACTATGCCCGCTTAAAGCCTAACCACCAACCAATTACAGCACCAGTAACGCCCCAAAGTATAGCAGAAATAACTACGTCGAGGGCTACTCCTCCCCAGCTAAAAAGGGTGGTAGTGCCATGCATCATACTGTCAAAACTCAGGCCCATTAATGCGCCAATGGTTGCGCCAGCCATGCCTCCTGCCATCCATGTCCGAATACCCGCCCATTTTTCAAAAATATAGGCCAATAATGTACCTGTCGCAAAATTACCCACTACTAAAGGTACCATATCGTCATTTTGAACTGCTGCCATACCTGGACAAAGGTCGGCCAACATTTTTGTGAAAACTACTGCGTATAATAAACCACCAGCCATAAAGGCCACAATGCCGCCAATTAGGCTGCCAATTAAAAATTTGTTAGTATTCATTCGTTTTTTGATAAAAGGTTATAGAATTATTTAAAATCAAAAATAAGGAATTTTTGAAAATGATACACAAAAACCTTTAAATAATTTTTTAGAAGTAAATGCAAGATAAATATTTGCAAAAAAAAACTTGTAATTATCTTACTCAGTTTATTTATTTTAGCAATAATTACAAAACTTTTCCTTAAATATTGTCACCCAGACCAAAAAGGAACAGAAGAAGAGGCAGTTACTACAATTGGCATTGAAACTATTTCATTACCCGTTTACCCTGAATTTTATGCAGATAGGCCTATCGCATTTATAATCAGTAAAAAAAACTCCAATACAATTATGTTTGTAGGAAAAGTGGCCAATTAATAAAAGCCGTAATTTTTATTCGGTTTTTTTTACAAAATAAAAACATTTATTTTTTACCCATTTCCATATAATCAACAACCAAATTAGCCATTGCATTTACGCCGGTTTTTAGGCCTGAATCGTCAATTAAAAAGCCTGGGGTATGATGTGAAGAGGCTGTTTTTGGCTCTTGTCCTTTTTTGAGACCGCCAAGTTGAAAGTAAAGGCCAGGTATGTTTTTATGAAAAAAGGAGAAGTCTTCAGAGCCGGTATCAGGCTGAATCAATTTCACATTTTCAGTGCCAGCAGTTTTTTGTAAAGATGGCAGCATGGCTGCAGTCAGGTTTGGGTCATTATAAGTTACTGGATAATGAACAGAATAGGGCAATTCCAAAATAGCAGTTGCACCAGCTGCCTCGGCTGTTTTTTCTACAATCTGTCTTATTCTATTATTTACTAAAGTTTCATCTGCATCGCTGAGAGTACGTATGGTGCCCAACATTTCCACTGTTTCAGAAATTATATTTTGCCTGTTGCCTCCATGAATAGCGCCAATGGTAACCACAGCAGGGTTTTCGGTTATGTTTACATTACGACTCACTATTGTTTGTAAGCTATTGATAATTTGTGCAGATACTACTATTGGATCAACCGAAGCCCAAGGCTCCGCTCCATGTGAAGGCTTCCCTTTTACGGTAATTTTCATATCAGAAACTGCAGCATATACGCCTCCGGGCCTATACGAAATTTTATTAGTCTCCAATTTGGCATCAATATGAAGGCCAAAAATTACATCAACATGTGGATTTTCCAAAACTCCCTCTTCAACCATAAGTTTGGCACCTCCATTTACACCTTTGGGTAGCCCCTCTTCTGCAGGTTGAAAAATGAATTTCACGGTACCTTTCAAGTCTTTTTTCATACTAGAAAGCACTTCGGCAACTCCCA
This sequence comes from Cytophagaceae bacterium, assembly GCA_031383555.1. GTDB lineage: Bacteria > Bacteroidota > Bacteroidia > Cytophagales > Spirosomataceae > JANMZR01. The sequence continues at coordinate 13,045 of JANMZR010000402.1, forward strand.
TTAAAATAGCTACGTGCGTATCGTGCCCACAAGCATGCATCACACCCGTTTCAGCCCCATTATAAATAGTTTTTACTTTGGAGGCAAAAGCCAACTGATTGCTTTCAGTTACAGGAAGGCCATCCATATCAGCTCTGAGGCCAATTACAGGGCCCGGCTTACCCCCTTTTAATATCCCAACTACTCCTGTAACCGCAACACCTGTTACTACTTCGATACCTAATGCTTTCAAATGGTTGGCCACAATACCAGCAGTACGCACCTCCTGATTACCCAACTCTGGGTGCTCATGAAAGTCACGACGCCAATCGATAACTTTTTGCTCGATTTTATTTGCAGCTAATGAAATATTTGAACGTGTGGAAGGTGCTTGTGACCATGATTTTTGAAAAGTAAAAAATAAGGTTGCAAAGAGAATCTTTTTCATTTTAATAATTTGATTTTGAATGGGAATATTCTAAATAAGATTTAAAAACATTTCTACTAATATACAAAGATCAACTTATTTAAAAAAAATGGGGTAAAAATTACCCCATTTTTTAAACTTATCCTATAACATTTATTTTTAAAATTAATTTACAGCCATTAGCTCCATAGTTCTGATAAAATCAGTCACTTTTCGTCTTGAAATCTGAATATTCAAACTATTATTAAGCTTAATTTGATAATCATAATTTATATATTCCCTGGCTGCTAATAAAGAAACATAATTCAAATTAATTAAGGTTGATCGATGTGTTCTAAAAAAGTTAAATCCTTTCAATCGTTCTTCTAAAATACCTAAAGTGGTGGCCGATAAGAAATGACTGCCGTCAACCAGGTAAGTAATTGTGTAATTTGTATCAGCTTTTAGCATTAAAATATCTGAAGGTGATATTTTTCTATATCCGCCAATCAAAATTTGACTTTCAGTTTTCATGTAGTAAAGGTTTTCTATACAGTAGTTTGTTAAAACTTATTTATGAAAATCATTAGTATTTATAAATATCGAAACCTAGTTTGCGGCATATAATTAAAATAACTATATGCCACTAAACTCGGCCGCAGTAATAAAAAGGTTCAGAATATAATAAAATTGTCGGACTCAATTGAATTTATAGCTAGACAAAGAATTACTATTTTATTCGTTCAAATGAACAATACAAAGGTATAGAAATGGTAATTGGCGTGATTTGCTTATATGTTCAAAGCCTTAGCCTAATAATTCAGACTTAGTTTATTTGACCAAAATATTAGTTTATTATGCCAAATGGGCATTTAGAACAAAATATAGAAGAGTGTTAGGAGGGGTAACAAAGAAGAAATACAAGATTATTTTTGAATATAATTCAAATTATTCCAATCAAAAACAAATTGGCTACTTTGCAAAAACTGTTTATAAGTGTTCATGTTTCTATCAGGAATTAAATAGAATTTTTCCTTTTTAGTTATTATTGTTTTTGACTTGAGTAAATTAGATATTTCTACGGAAATACTGTTCAAATTAATATCATTGGAAGCTACATCTAACTGGTAATTTTTAGTCCAAACCACTTTCTTTTCAATACCATTTAATAATTCAATTTTTAATGCTATTGAATTTCCCACTTTAGCCATATTTCCAGTTAAAAAATATTTCACTCCAAATTTGTCGGCAAATTTATTGTTATTATTTTCAGAATTGGAAGTATCCCTTAATTCCGAATTTAAAACATAAATATTTTCCATTTTCAAAAAAGTATTATAAAAATTTTTATTCAAAGTATCACATAAATTTGAATTCTTTTCAAATCCAAAGCAATCAAAACTTAAAATAGCAATCGAGTTTTTTTGAATTATTGGCAATTCATTTTCATCATTAAAATAGCTTTTTTGCCAATAATAAAAGCCAATAGTTGTTAATAATAAAACAATTATTCCAGGAATAAAATAAGATAAGTTTTCTGAAAATTTTGACTTTTTTCTTGAAATTATTGGCGTATATCGCTTTTCGATAACTCCCGCCTCTTTTTCTTTTATTTCTATATCAACTTTCTCAACTGGCTTATCTAATTGCTTTCTGGATTCGGTAGGATTTATTCCAAATTGTTTAGTGAAATATTTTGTGAAATTTTGTGGGCTGTCTATGCCAATTGAATAGGCTATTTCGCTAATTTTTAAGTCTGAGTCAGATAATAATTCTTTGGCTTTATTTAATTTAATTTTACGAATATAAAGAGATGGTGAAATTTGAAAGTTTTCTTTCAGTAGCCTATAAAGATTTGATCGGCTTATGCCTAATTCATGGCAGAGGTCGTCGGTAATGCTTTCAGAATTAATGTATTTATCAGTAATTAATTGGTTTAGTTTATTAATGAGGTTATTTTCATAATTTGTCATGGCTTAATATTACTAATTTGTATTTTAGGGAGTAAAATTTAAAGTATAAATTTAAATAAATTTATTGTAGTTATTGAAGTTTGATTAAAATTTTAAATCAAATTTGGGTTTCTTTGAAAAATTAATTTGGTGTCCAAATAAAAAGATAATTTTACATTGAATAAAATTATAAAACATTGAAAAAAACATTCATACTTATTTTTATGCTATATTTTTTAAAAATAGCAGGTGCACAATCCTTATTAAATATTTTTGAGCTAAATAATGCCCTAGGCCGTGGCATAAACATGGGTAATATGTTTGAAGCACCATCTGAAGGTGAATGGGGAAATCCTTATAAGGAAGATTACTTTCAGAAAATCGCTACGCTTGGTTTTAATCATGTACGAATACCTATTCGTTGGGATGTGCCTTCAAGAGCATTGCAGATAGATCCTTACACAATAAATCCAACTTTTTTGACAAGGATTAAGTCAGTTGTTGATAATGCTATTGCTAACAAACTTTACGTAGTATTCAATATGCATCACCACGAAGGTATATTTGCTGCCCCTGCAAAAGACAAAGCAAAATTTCTTTCTCAATGGGCCCAAATAGCCGATTATTTCAAGGGCTATGACCAAAAATTACTATTTGAGGTTTTGAATGAACCACATGATAACCTTACTCCAGCACTTTGGAATGTATATTTTAATGATGCAGTTCAAATAATACGAAAAACAAATCCAAATAGGGCAGTTATAATGGGCATGGCTAATTATGGTGGCCTTAGTGGCTTACCAAGCGTGGTTTTGCCAGACGATAAAAACATAATTATTGCTATTCATTATTATGATCCTTTCAATTTTACTCACCAAGGTGCCGAGTGGGTAGGTGCAACCTCCAATGCTTGGTTAGGCACTAAATGGGAAGATTTGGAAGTTGAAAGGAAACAGATAATTTCTGACTTTGATTTTGCAATAAACTTCAGTAAAAGTAAAAATGTGCCGATTACCATAGGCGAATTTGGTGCTTATAGCAAAGCAGATTTGGAAAGTCGTGCGAAATGGACAACCTTTTTAGCTCGCTGGTTTGAGCTGCAAGGTTGGAGCTGGGCTTATTGGGAATGGAGCGCTGGCTTTGGAATATACAACCCTGTCAATGGATTAATGAACAGCAAGTTAGCAGATGCTTTATTAAAAAACCCAATGCCCGAAGCAAAAAAAATATCTACAAAAAGTATTTACCAAAGCAGCTTCACCAAGGATAATGATGGCTGGAATATGAGTGTTCAACCTGGGTCAACAGCATCTATAGCTAGCACAAATAATAATTTGATTGCTGATGTGCAAACCAGTGTTGTGAATGGCTGGCATGTACAATTGAACAAAACTAATATACCAGTTACCAATAAAAAAAGGTGCCAAGTAATTGTAAAAGCATTCTCGACAAACCCAACTTCTATTACTTGTTATGTTGGAAAAAACGCTGCTCCGTACAACAGTTATTCCGGATATTCCAACTTTAATATCAGTGCCGAAGAAAAAGAATTTATTTATACTTTTCTTATGAACGACCCCAGTGATAATAATGCTAGAATTACTTTTGATATGGGCTTAACAAAATCTAAAATAACTTTAAGTTCAATAAAATTTGACGAAATTTTTGATGAAAATATGATAGTAATTCCGCTTGAAATAGAAACTGAAATTGATAAATCAATTTCTATTTCCCCAAATCCTGCAAAAGAAATTGTACTAGTAACCCATGATCCAAGTATCAAAACAATCGATTTGATGGACTACCTTGGCAAAATATATTTCTCAAAAACAAATCATTTCGCCAAAAGTACACCTATAAACCTTTCCAACCTACCTACTGGCATGTATTATATTTATCTCACAAATGATAAATATGCTATTTCAAGAAAATTGATTAAGAATTAATATAGTTGGACACAATGCCTATATAATCAGTTCAAAACAACCAACTAATTCTACTTAAAAAGGATATTATAAGAGTTTAGTTTTATCAAAACTGACTGATTATGATGCAATTGAATTAAAAAAATATGAAAATTATTACTTTGCTTTTTTTACATTTAAAACCAACGTATCGGCATTTATTCCCGTGAAAATGCCCAATCCATTAGTAATAGTGCTAATTGGTGTGGCAATATTTTGCGAACTTGTATTATTGTTTACATATAAAGCAGCATAATCTGGGTTTAGCCGATAAAGTATTAAGGCATATTTTCCAAAATATTCAAAAGATTGGCTTTGAAGGCTACTTTGCGAAGCTTGGATTGGCTGATTATTAAACCTCCTTTGTGGCCTTAAATTGTTGTTGCCGTTTGTTGGTTGAATTGTTACTGGAGTCGGATTTTGCTCCAAACTTTGTGCGGCCACAAAATGATATACATTATCTGAGTTTTTCCATGCCAAATTTATAGTTTGCCGAGGCTCTTGTCCAAAACCACCAGGCCCACCCCCTGTTGGAGGCCCTTTAGAAAAATCACGAGCTACTCTTGTAATTTCGTTTAAATCTGTTGTAAAGCCAATTGGTTTTGGTGGAATCACAGTCGAAGCCGAAATATTGCGACCATTATATGTGAATGACATACCGACTAAGGTGCCGCTAGGCCCAATTAACTCCTTATTATTTGAATTATAAACACCTTCTCCTTCACTATTCAAAACAAAACTATTTCCGCTTGAATTGCTAATTTTAATATTCAATCCATTAATAGGTTTTGAATAAGATGAGTCGGCATTGAGGTAAGGGATTTCAGTAAACACTTTCATGGTTACTGACTTTCCTGGCGCTATATATGCCTCAATAACTGGCTTATCGCCAGGTTTAATTACATTATTTGTATCAGCACAGGAGACTGCTAGCAAACTAATAAATAGTAATAAAAATATGTTTGATTTTTTCATTTTATGTAGAATTTAATACTATCTAATTTTATAACTTACCGTTAGGTTTGGTGTAATGCCTAAATAATTAATATCCGTTACTTGTAATGCCGAAACGCCTTGCTCACGAATTACCTGAAATCTTTTATACCAAACATTGGTACGATTCATTGCATTAAATACAGATAGGCCCACACTTCCTTTTGCAAAATTATAAATCGCCGAAAGATCCATTCTGATATAATTTATAAATCTATTGGCATTTTTATCCGATGGATTGGTAAAGTCTTTGGTGGTGCCATCCAATAATGTAAGTTGGTAAGCACCTAAAAAAGAGGTATATGGCCTTCCAGTTGAGTAAATTAAGGTGGCCGCAAAATCGAAATTCTTAAGTTTGTACATACCCACTGCTTTAAATTGATGGCGCACGTCTTGATCAGAAAAATATGATTTATCAGAAAAAGCTGAAACATTACGAGTTGCCTGTGCCAAAGTATATCCCAACCAGCCATTGAAATCGCCAAACTTACGTTGCACTAAAATATCAACACCTTGTATAGTTTCATTTCCATTAAAAAAAGTTTCGCTCACTGCCAATCCTCCTCCTCTTGGCCCTTGATCAGGCCTTCCGGAATTTACTTGTGGTACAAATCGTAAAGTATATTCTGTGATTCCTGTATTTTTTTTCTGGTAAAATTCCACATCAAATAGATAATTTGGGGCTTCATAGCTACCACCTATTATAATATGATCCGACTTGGTCACAGGCAAGTTTTTCCCATCTGCCAGAATCCAAAAATTTCGATTACCCAATGAGATATCTTCTCTATTTATTTGTTTTACAAACTGATAATAGGTGCCAATTGCTCCTTTCAACTTCAACTTTGGCATAAAAGAATAATTAAAAGAAAGCCTTGGCTCGAGGTAATTTTTATTTGTTATATCAAAATTGTTAAGTCTGATACCAGGTATTATTTGCAACTTGCCTTCAAATAGCTTTATTTTATTTTGCAAATAAAGGTTGGCAACTGCCCCTTTATCATTCCTATTCAAAATGGTAGTGGTATCATTTTGAATATATTTAAAAGCAATTGCATTCTGGGTATACATTCCTCCAAATTCAAGCTGACTATTGGCATTTAGCTTATATTCAAAGTCAATTTTTGCTGAAAAATCAGTTAAATCATTACTCTCCAACCTTCCAAGTCGTTGGTTTTCAGTAGTATTATTTCTGGTAATAGATATATTTCTAGAATTGTCACGATCACTAAAATAATTTGAATAACTGAGCAAAGCATTTGAATAGAATTTTTCTGTCCAATTACGGCTCCATTTTAAGCTAGCGCCAGTATTACCCCATTTGGCTACATCCGTAGTAGTTGTACTTAAGTCAATACCAGCTTGCCCACCACCTCCACCTCGGCCAAAGCCCGCAAAAGTACTCGTTGCAGAATTATCCATATTATCTGTACCATTAAAAGTAGACAGTGCAATAATATCCCTTTTAGAGGGCTGATAGGTGAGTTTTGCATTCAAATCATAAAAATACGAAGCCGCAGTTTGTGCTGTTTGTTGGGCATTACCTCCCCTACCTCCAAAGCCACCCGCACCCTGCTGCTGATTGGAAGTGGCATTGCTGGTAAACTTTTTGAAAATTTTATTGTACAATGGCCCTTTATAAGACCGCCTACCTGCTATTAAAAAAGTGACGTTTTTACCTAAAGGTGCTTCTAAAAAAACATTAGAACTCAATAGACTTAAATCGACACCAGCATTAAGTTTATTGCTATTACCTTGCTTACCTGTGATTTCAGCAACGGCCGAAATTCTGCCTCCAAATCTGGCATCAAAACCACCTTTATACAATTGGATATCCTTAATTGCATTATAATTGAAGGCCGAAAAAAAGCCAAAAAGATGATCAACATTATATACTGTAAAGCCATCATATAGCACCAAAGTTTGATCTGGCGTACCTCCACGCACATATAGGCCAGCACTACTTTCATTAGAGGCCGACACCCCTGGCATTAACTGAAATGCCCTAAATGGGTCTCTTTCACCCACATTTGGCAATTTGGCAATGTTTCGTGGAGTCATTTTAATCATACCCACTATTTCATTAGCTTTCATCATTTCAGACTTTTCGGCTACTACCTGCACCTCATTTAAGTTTTGAGCCGCTACATCTAGTTCAATTAAAAAACTTTTTATATCTGATGTGGGCATTAGTTTTACAGCTCTATTCACATAACCAACATAGCTCACATAAATTGTAGAAGTATCGCTTGGCACATTTGTGATGGTAAAATAACCATCCACGTTGCTCTGAGTAGCCGAAGCTTTATTGCCTTTAATTTGAATAGTTGTAAAAGGAAGCCGCTCGCCAGTACGCTCATCTTTTACAACACCTGTTAAAGTGAAATTGGATCGTGTAGGACTGGTGTTTTGAACCGGCTCCACCCAAAAATCCTTTCTATCTATTTTTGAAATTTTTGGCACAATTTCAAATTCACCATCTTTATTTTTAAAGAATTTAAGTGGTAATAAATATTTGTTTATGATTAGATTTAACGATTCTTCAATGGTTTTTTCATTAAAATCCAATGTTACTTCCGTTTCTTTTAAAAAACTATCATTAAACTTAAATTGAATACCATATTTAATATTAAATCTATTCAGAACCTCGTTAAAAGGTGTTTTGTAAAAATTTTCATCAATTTTTTTAATAATATTTTGAGCGAAAATATTACTATTCACAAACAACCAACAAAAAATCAGATAGTGTAATTTTCTAATCATTTCTTCGATATTATTTTTTTAAAAATGCTTTTAATTTTCCATTTCTAAAAGCCAATACGTGAAATAATATAGAACTGTTGTTTTATTATTTGAAAAATCAAAAGCATGGAAAAATATAATAGCTTATTATTTTTTTGTTGTAAATTTGAGCCATGAAGCAAATTCACCTTCAGGCTGGCAAAAAAATCTATTTTGCTTCCGATTTCCATTTGGGATCGCCCAACAAAGAGGCTTCAAATAAACGTGAAATCACAATTTGTAATTGGCTCGATTCCATAAAAAACGATGCCCAAACCGTATTTTTAGTTGGCGATTTATTTGATTTTTGGTTTGAATATAAGCATGTTGTGCCGAAAGGCTTTTTAAGATTTTTTGGAAAAATAGTCGAGTTGCAAAACGCTGGCATTGAATTTATCTTCTTCACTGGCAACCATGACCTTTGGATGTTTGATTATTTTGAAAAAGAACTTGAAATAAAAATATATCGAGAACCCACTCATTTTCAAATAAATAACAAAGATTTTTTGATTGGTCATGGCGATGGGCTTGGACCTGGAGATACAGGTTACAAAATATTAAAGAAAATATTTACAAGTAAAATCTGCCAATTTTTATTCCGCTGGTTGCACCCTGATATTGGTATGTGGTTTGGAAATGCTTGGTCGATGGATAGAAAAACCAACGAAAGGTTGATTTCAGCTTCTATTTTTGTTGATAAAAACAAAGAATGGCTCTATCACTTTTGTAAAGAAATTGAAGAAACTAAACATTATGATTTCTATATTTTTGGCCACCGGCACTTGGCACTAAATATTGAAATTAACTCAAAAAGCCGGTATGTCAATTTGGGTGAGTGGTTTATTTCTGGTAAAAATACTTTTGGAGTATTTGATGGTAATACACTGGTGCTGAGGGATTTTTGAAGCACCTAAAATATTCTTAAAATCAAATAAAATGCCCTCAAATTTCAAAAAATTGAAGGCATTTTATTTTACATAAATTCCGAATTATCAACTTATTTTACTCAAATCTATCGGCAATTTTGTCACTCTTTTGCCAGTTGCTGCAAAAATAGCATTGCAAAGTGCTGGCAAAAAGGGAGGTACTGGAGGCTCACCTACACCAGTCGGTTTTTCTGTACTTTCTATAATATGAACCTCCGTAGCATAAGGTGCATCAGTGATTCTAGCCACAAAATAATCATCAAAATTTGACTGTTGTACATGACCACCTTTCATCGTAATTTCGCTTTTCAAGGCCAAACTACTTGCAAAAGCAGCACCGCCCTCAAACTGTGATTTAACCCGATCTGGGTTCACTGCCACGCCGCAATCAACAGCATAATGAACCATTGGTATTTTTATTCGCCCATCAGCCCCCACCTCAACTTCAACCACACAAGCCACATAGGTGAGGAAGCTCCTATGTGCCGAAATACCTATTCCTGAGCCTTTTGGCATAGTTTTACCCCATCCTGATTTCTCTTTTACCATTTCAATAGTTTTTCTTAACCGGGCTGTTTGCCAAGGAAAATCTACTTCTTTTTCGCTATAATTCCAAAAATCTTTTGATAGTTTGCCAAACTCAATGGTTCGGTCAGCTCCCAATAAATCTAATAAATTTTGAGCAGGGTCAACTCCTCTTTCATGGGCAATTTGATCAATTGAAGAGCCTACTGCAAAAGCATGATGCACATTGGCTACTGAACGCAACCAACCTATTCTTGTTTTGGCAGTTGCTTTCAATACCTCCATACTTATATTAGGTGTATCGATCGGATTGTCAATCATACCCATACTTAATTCAGCACCAGAAGCAACCTTGGCATTTGGATCAGCTGTACCACCAATAGGCGGAAATGCAGAACGATGCAACCAGCCCGATACCTTATTTTCTGTATCTATGGCCACTTCGATATGTTGTGCTGAATTAAAATGGAAATAATCGTGTTGAATGTCGTCTTCTCTTGTCCACATCAGTTTCACTGGCCCTCCAATTTCCTTTGAAATTAACGCTGCCTCAATCACAAAATCTGGTTTTGATTTTCGTCCAAAGCCACCACCTAATAAAGTGATATTGATAGTAACCTTTGATATATCGATACCTAAAGCTGCGGCAACAGACTTTCGGGTAGTTTGTGGATCCTGAACTGGCGCCCATATTTCAACATTTCCATCTTTTTTTACATGAGCCACAGCACAGGGCGTTTCCATGGGAGTATGCGAAATATGCGGTACAATATAATCAGTTTTAATAGTTTTGGTAGCTACATCCATGGCCTTTCCAACATCGCCAATTACTCTTTTTACATCACCTCTTCCATTTACATCTTTAAGCATTTGGGTCATATAAGCCTCCGTATCATAATTGGAATTACTTCCTTTTTGCCAAATTACTTCTAATACATCCCTTCCTTTTATGGCGGCCCATGTATTTTCAGCCACTACTGCAACCCCACCTAAAGGCTTTTGATGGCCCATCGGAAAAGGATTATTTTTCAATGCAAATACTTTAAATACCCCCTCAACAGCCTTGGTAGCGGTATCGTTAAATGAAACTAGTCCTGGTCCTGGTTCTGGATTTCGCTTTACCAATGCTATTTTACAATTTGGCAAAATGGTATCTAATCCAAATATGGCTTTTCCAGTGACAATGTCCTCTTGATCATAAATTGAGGTTTTCTGACCTATAAATTTAAAATCTTTTGGGTTTTTTAATATGATATCCGCATCTTTAGGAATTTCAATTTTATTTGCTTTTTCGGCCAAATAGCCATATCCAAATGACTTCCCAGAAGTATGTACCACTTCATGGTTTTTTGCCGTACATTCAGTTACTGGCACTTTCCATTCGTTGGCGGCTGCTTGCTCCAACATTCGCCTTACCGTAGCACCTGCTTTACGCATTTGAGGGTAAAACATTCTAACACTATAAGAACCATCGGTGTTTTGGTCGCCATATTTTTCATCAGCCACTGCCTGTTCCAATTTTACCTTTTTCCAATCTGCTTCTAATTCATCAGCCATAATAAGTGGCAGGCTTGTTCTTATACCAGTACCCATTTCTGATCTATGAGCCAGTAATGTTACAATACCAGATCCGGCAATATTGATATATACATTGGGTTTAAATATAGAGGATGCATCACCAGTTACAAATTCCTTTTTATCATTACAACTAAGTTGAATTCCAAGAATAAAGCCACTTGCACCCATAAGGCCAGTTTTTTTAATAAAATCTCGCCTATTAATTTTATATAATTGATTGTCTTTTTTCATGATTTTGCGGCGGTTTTTATAGCTTTTCTTATTCTTACATAGGTGCCACATCTGCAAATATTACCAGCCATAGCGGCATCTATTTCGTCATCAGTGGGGTTTGAATTTTTCTCTAAAAGAGCTATGGCCGACATAATTTGGCCACCCTGGCAGTAGCCACACTGGGCTACATCTTCAGCAATCCAAGCTTTTTGTACAGGATGGAGATCAATCGATCCAATACCTTCAATTGTAGTGATTTTCTTTCCGACGAGCGCCGAAACGGGTGTACTACATGAGCGTGTGGCTTGGCCATCAACATGAACTGTGCATGCACCACAAAGTGCTTTTCCACAACCATATTTCGTACCACACATGCCTAGATTGTCACGTAAAGCCCAAAGTAAGGGCATGTCAGCAGTTGCCACTATTTCTTTGGCAGTACCATTAATTTGTAATGTGTATTTTTCCATTGTTTAAAAGAGTTTAGAATCTCAATTTAAACAAAAATTAAAAGAAAAGAGTAATTTTATATATATTTTTTTTCCTTTTAATGGTTCCCTTTTAATTTTATAAAAATTAAAAGGGAAAATAAAAACACTAATTCCTTCGAATGATTTTTTCTCTAGGCACCGTTTCATTAGGGCCAATATCAGTAATACCTTTCCAGTCTTTTCGAGTCAGGTCACCCTTTTTCACTGATTGTATAAACGACATCCACGCTATTGGGTTCATCAAAGCTGTGGAAATACTATTCGTGAAGCCTCTATTGATTATAGCATTTTGTTGTTGGTTCATAAAGCCCCTGTAATTGGCAGAGGCACCCATACCCATGGTACGAGCTAGCATGGCCATAGATCGGCTATTGGTATTATTGGCTAAAGCATCTCTATCTTTTGCATCGGGTAAATTATAATTAATAAATGCCTCTTTAAAAAGCTCTTCAGTTGGGTAAGGATATACTTTTACTTCAGCCAATAGCTTTACGTCTTCCTTTAAGTCAACAATTGCGGAATAAGATTGCTCAATTTTTTTAGGAATAATATGAAACTGTTTTTTGAAACCCACATAACTGAAAATAACACTGTCGCCGGGGAAAACTGATAATATGAAATAGCCTGATTCGTTGGCAATAGTACCTCGGCCAGCGCTTGAGTTAAAAACATAAGCGCCAGGCAATGGCTCTGAGTTTTTCCCTCCTACCACTATTCCAGTGAATATTACTCCCTTTTCATTACCTTGAGCTAGCGTTTCAGCATTTGGCAATAAGGCCAATAACAAAAAGTAAAATATAACTAGGACCTTTTTCAATATTTTAAAATTTTATGCAAATTAATTTATTAAAAAATATAAAAAGCATGGTGTTGACTTGATTTAACAGTATTTAACAAGGTTTGAACACGGATTTAACGGATGCAGGCAACGCTGATAAATAAGGATTTTAATTATTTTGAAGATTCTTAAATTTATTTTCAAAAATCTTTCGTTTAAATTCTGGCTTTTTACCAAAATTAAACAACAAACCAACTTCTTTATCTGTTCCTCTCAAATAATTAATCAATTGAGTTTCAAATTCTTCAACGATACTCTCTGCCGCCTTTAATTCTAATATTACTAAATCATTTACAACTAAATCAGAATAATATTCACCAACTTCTATCCCTTTATAGTATACTTTAATTTGCTTTTGAGCTTCCACAAAATAACCTCTTGATTTCAATTCAAAAAACATTGAATTTTGATAAACCTTTTCTAAAAATCCATACCCAAGTTCATTATAAACATCGTAAAACACTTTTATCAATTGACCCGTTAATTCTTCATGTAAAAATTTCATGCTCTATTTT
>JANMZR010000412.1:0-3985 GCA_031383555.1 Cytophagaceae bacterium
ATTAATTGCTTGCTAACGGCCAAAGTAAGTGGGTGTAAACGTGTTCCGGAACCTCCGGCGAGTATTATTCCTTTCATCTTAATAGTTTGTGAGTTTGGAAGTTTGAAAGTTTGAAAGTTTAATTAAGTTTTTTGGATAAAAAGAATATCAAATAATTTAGTACAATCAAATTCCCCCATCATGGGTTAGGGGGCTGTACATTTCTAGATAGTATTTCTGATAATGTCCTGAGGTAACATCATTTAACCATTCAGAATTATCCAAATACCATTGAACGGTTTTTTCGAGGCCTTCTTCAAATTGAAGCGATGGCTTCCAACCCAATTCGTTCATTATTTTAGTGGAGTCAATTGCATATCGCAAATCATGCCCAGCACGGTCTAAAACATAGGTTATCAATTTAGCTGAATCTCCTTCTGATTTTCCTAATTTTTGATCCATTATCTTGCAAAGAAGCATTACCAAATCAATATTTTTCCATTCGTTGAAGCCTCCAATATTATAAGTTTCTCCTATTTTACCATCATGAAAAACGATATCTATTGCCCTGGCATGGTCAATTACATAAAGCCAATCTCTCACATTTTCACCTTTTCCATAAACTGGTAATGGCTTGTTGTTCAATATGTTGTGAATCATTAACGGAATCAATTTCTCAGGAAAATGATTGGGCCCATAATTATTTGAGCAATTGCTCACAACAATTGGCAATTTATAAGTATTGCCATAAGCCCTTACAAAATGATCAGAGGAAGCCTTTGAAGCTGAATATGGTGAACGTGGATCGTAAGAAGTATTTTCCGTGAAAAAATCTTTAGGATTATGCAACTCGCCATAAACCTCATCAGTAGAAACATGGTAAAATCTATGATTTTCCATATCAGCTTTCCAATAAGTTTTAGCGGCATTGAGCAAATTACAAGTACCCACAACATTAGTCATAATAAAAGCCATTGGGTCGGTTATTGACCTGTCAACATGGCTTTCAGCGGCCAAATGAATTACCCCAAAAAAGTCATTTTTTTCAAATAAATTATTGATAAAACTGACATCGGTGATATCGCCTTTTATAAAAGTGTAATTTGGAGCATTTTCTATGTCTGAAATATTAGCTAAATTACCTGCATAAGTCAGATTATCCAGGTTATAAATATGGTACTTTTCTGGATATTTATTTACAAAAAGACGTACAACATGTGAGCCGATGAATCCTGCACCACCAGTAATTAATATTTTTTTCATTTATATTTTTTTTAATTATCCAGTTTCTAAACTCTTCAATGATTTTGAACCCTAGAAAAGTTTATTCCGAATATTTTTTATTTCAAACTCAATTGCCAACGCCAAGCATCAACTAAAGCTTCTTTTAACGATTTTTCAGTTTTCCAGCCCAATTCCTTTTCTGAAAGACTCACATCGGCATAAACTGCCGTTACGTCGCCTTCTCTACGAGGCATTATTTTATAATTAAAGGGTTTTTCAGTGATTCCTTCAAATGTTTTAATCACCTCAAGTACAGTATTTCCATTACCCGTTCCAATATTATAAACCCTATATTTTTGATTATTGTTTTCTGATTTTACCAATAAATTAATTGCGGCAACGTGAGCTTTCGCAAGGTCAACCACATGAATATAATCACGAACACAGGTGCCATCAACTGTATTGTAATCGTTGCCAAATACCTGTAATTCAGGCCTTAAACCTGCGCCAACTTGGGTAATAAAAGGCACTAAATTGGAAGGTGTTCCTTTTGGCAATTCACCAATTAAAGCAGACTCATGTGCGCCTATAGGATTGAAATACCTAAGAGAGATTGCCTTAAAATTGTTTTCTGCAGCTACTGTATCTCTAATAATTTCCTCACAAATCTGTTTAGTGTTACCATATGGTGAGCTGGCTACCTTAATAGGTGTATCTTCTGTTACTGGCAGCAAATCGGGCTCACCATAAACCGTGCAAGATGATGAAAAGACTAAACTTGGAATGCTAAATTTAAGCATAACGCTCAATAGCGTTACAGTAGCTGAAACATTGTTATGATAATATTTTAAAGGATTAGCTACTGATTCACCAACTGCTTTTGAAGCTGCAAAATGTATAACTCCTTTAATATCATACTTATTGAATAGGGTTGATAAAAGGTCGGCGTCGTTACAATCGCCATTGAAAATAACTGGTTTTACGCCAATTATCTTTTCAATTCCATCTAGAACTGTTGGCTCAGAATTAGAAAAATTATCTATAATAATACTGTTATAACCCGCATGATAAAGCTCAACAATAGTATGCGATCCTATAAATCCAGCCCCTCCAGTAACTAAAATATTCATTTATTCAAAGGTTATTTTTTTACAAAAATAATCATTTTTTGAATGGGATTAAAGATTTTTAACTTTAAAATATATAAAATTGGGAAGAAACACTAATTAGATAATGCAATTATTGTTTCAAAAATTTAAAGTTAATAGTTTCACCTTTTACAACTATTTTTACAAAGTAAATACCTGTATAATAAGTAGTTGTATCCAATTCATAGTTGCCAATTAACTTTTGTTTATTTATAATTTGCCTTCCTATAACATCGGTAATATCCAAATCATAGCTATTATTTTTAAAATTCTCTGGCAATTCAATTTTCAAAATATCTTTAACAGGATTAGGGTAAACTTTCAAAATAGTATTTAATTCATTTTCAACTTCAAGTATCACAATTTTACCAAATTGAGGCACGCCATATCCCAATAAATTATCAGGTTTATCGGCTTGGTTACCTAATTTTTTCAAGGCTAATTGTACTTCCATTACTTTCAAACTAGGATTAGCTTGCCAAAAACATGTAGCGAAACCTGCAAATATTGGCCCCGAAAAAGAGGTGCCACTAGCCGTAAATAATTGTGTTTCACCGGATCCAACATTTACAGCTGATATTGTTGAACTTGAACCCATAGCTGACATATCGGGTTTTATACGACCATCGGCCGAAGGGCCAACAGAACTAAAGCCAGATTTTATAAGGTTAGAAGAGACTGAACCGATTGCCATCACCGAATCTCCATCGGCAGGGGCGCCAATTCCACCAGCACCTGAATTACCTGCTGAAGCACAAACTAAAATACCTGCAGCAGTAGCCCAGTCGCCAGCTTTGGTCGACAATGCTTTGTCGCCGTCAAGATCAGCTTTGGCATGTGTATAAGGCGGATAGTCGAAATCGACATAACCGAGAGATGAGTTTATAACATCGACACCTAAAGAATCAGCAAATTCGGCTGCAAAAAGCCAATTGGCTTCTTCGATTATTCTTTCAGTAGGGGCATCTTCAGAGCGCAAAAGCACATAACTTGCTTCTGGTGAAGTGCCTACAAATTTTCCATCCACATTGGCTGCCATTGTGCTTAATACTAAATTGCCATGGCCGCCAATATCAAAAACAGAAGGTGTATTTCTGACAAAATCATAAGTTGAAATTAATCTTTTTTCATCGAAAATATGCTTCATATAAATGTCTTTATCCACCCGATTGAAACCATCGTCCAAAACGCCAATCATCATTCCTCTACCCTTGAAACCATTGAAATGCAAATGTTGAGTGCCCAACATTCGAGCCTGAGCGGAACCGTTTCCATAATTGATAGAGTCTAATTGAACCTCAAATTTTGACTGCTTTCGCAAATTACCAGCGCCATTCAAATCCATTGGACCATTGTTTTCAAAACCTTTCACAAAAGGCAATGCCTTTATTTTCAACGCAGTAGCGGAATCGGCTAATACTAAAGCTCCATTGTACCATCGTGATTTATACCAAACTTTTGCACCTTCTTTTACTAGCCCTTCAATATAGATTTTATTAGGAGGCAAATCATGGTTTGTAATTTTTATGCCTTGTTTTATACGCCGATCGATGGACCTTTTTGAAAGAAATTCCTCAGGTTTTGCAATAGAATAAGTTGACCCAGCCTTATCTTTAAACTGTACTAAGTATTTA
>JANMZR010000017.1:0-4557 GCA_031383555.1 Cytophagaceae bacterium
TGCCAGAATGCCACCTTCCCAAGGGAAGGATTGGCCAAATCCCCTCCTTGGAGGGGTGCCTGACGCAGTCGGCGGGGTGGGTTTTGCATTTTAACATATATTAAATTAAACAAAGCCTTCTTAAACAATTTCTAAGAAAAAATATAAACAATAAGTCTTTCATTATCAGAATGATAAAGATTTTTATATTTTGTTATTTTTTGATAAACAATTTTTCAAATTTGCTCCCAATCTTTATTTGTTAATCATTCAAATAAATGAATAAATTTTCGCCAGTTATTTTTTTTGGCATAACAGGATTTAGAGTGAAATACTAGTTAGATTTCTCGCCAGCTTTGCGGCTCGAAATCATGGTGCCAATTAACCTGTTGTCCTTTCGACTCGGCGTAGCCTGAGGAGAAATCTAAATTAACTCGCTTTTAATATGTTTCCACTCTAAATCCTGTAATTCCTTTTTTTTATTTTACCAAATTATTGCGGTACGGATTTAATTGGCATTTATTTAATTGGTTCAGCCACCTATTTTTCTTATCTTTGCGGTTTATTTTAAAGCAGTTTTAACATGAAAAATTGAAAGTAATAAGCTGTTAAATTTTGTTAAACGTTTCCTTTACATTGAAAGAAAGTATAGATTTGAATAATCTTCCCAATCATGTAGCCGTAATTATGGATGGGAATGGCCGTTGGGCCAAAAGTAAAGGATTGATTGATAGGGTTTTAGGACACAAAAATTCAATTAAAGCTGTCAGGGAAATTATTGAAGGCACAGGTGAATTAGGTATAAAATTTTTGACACTTTATACATTTTCTACTGAAAATTGGGGGAGACCCAAAGCCGAAATTAATGCCTTAATGACATTGCTTGTTAAGACTATCAAAGACGAGCTGCCAACTATGATGGAAAACAATGTAAAATTGTTGTCTATTGGAAATATAAATTCGTTACCAAAAAATTGCAAAGCTGAGCTTTTGGATGCAATAGACCAAACAAAAAATAATACGGGTCTTTCATTAGTTTTGGCTTTGAGTTATAGCGGTAAATGGGATATATTGCAAGCGGCTAAAAGTATAGCCACCGATGTAAAAAATGGCGATTTGTCACCTGAAAATATTACTGAGGAAGTATTTCAAAATCACCTTCCATCCTATAATTTACCTGATATTGATTTAATGATAAGAACAGGTGGTGACTATAGAATTAGTAATTTTATGCTTTGGCAGTTAGCCTATGCCGAGCTTTATATATTTGAGAATGTACTTTGGCCTGATTTCAGAAGAGAGCATTTGCACGAGGCATTGTTATGTTACCAGGGTGCTGAACGAAGGTTTGGAAAAACTGGTGATCAATTAAATTTTAAAAAATAATTAGGGACAAAAGATAATATGAATAAATTTAAAATTTTATTTTTGGTTTGCAATATACTATTATTCAATAATCTTTATGCACAGATAAAAATTGGAATTGGCGCAAACGCCAATGTTGATACACCAATTGAAACGGGTCCAAAGCAAATTGAGGTTAACTACGCCAATCCAAAAGAGTACACCATAGCTGAAATAAATATAACTGGCTCAAAATTTTATGATGCAAGTTCATTGATTTCAGTAACGGCGATGCAAAAAGGTGATAAAGTGCGTATTCCTGGGCCAACCATAAGTGAAGCCATCAAAAAATTGATGGACCAGGGAATTTTGGAAGACGTACAAATATTAGCTCAAAAAGTAGAGGGTGAGAATATATTTCTTGAAATAAGAGTAAAAGAAAGGCCACGATTAGGTAAAATTCAGTTTTCAGGCATTGGAAAGTCAGACCAAGACGGCATCAATGAAAAGGTAAAATTGATAAAAGGTAAAATTATTACCGAAACATTAATTAAAAATGCGGAATTAACCATTAGAAAATATTTCGACGAAAAAGGATACATCAATCTTAAAATTAAAACCACGCAACTTCAAGATACTTTACGCAAAGGCAATCAGGCAACATTAAAGTTTGATGTAAACAAGGGCTCAAAAGTGAAAATTGACTCCATTATATTCAATGGTCGCAGCCAAATTACAGAGGGTCAATTGATG
The DNA here is from genome assembly GCA_031383555.1 of Cytophagaceae bacterium. Classification (GTDB taxonomy): domain Bacteria; phylum Bacteroidota; class Bacteroidia; order Cytophagales; family Spirosomataceae; genus JANMZR01. The sequence continues at coordinate 2,077 of JANMZR010000017.1, forward strand.
TCAAAAATGAAAGGCACCAAAGCCAGAAGAAGTAGTGGTTTGTTTTCATCATCAAAATATAATGAAAAGAAATTTGAGGAAGACAAACTTAAATTGATTGAATTTTACAATAAAAAGGGTTTCAGAGACGCCCGTATTATTGCCGATAAAAAAGTATCTTCAGCTGATGGAAAAACCATTAATATTATTTTAGATATTGAAGAAGGTCGAAAATTTTATTACAAAAACATAACTTGGTCTGGTAATTATATTCACCCCGATTCATTATTAACCGAAATATTAGGCCTTAAAAGAGGCGATATATTTGATATGGAAGAAATGAACAAACGGATAAATGGAATACCTGCCAACGACGTAAGTTCACTTTATATGGACGATGGCTACCTTTATTTTAATGCTGATCCACAAGAAGTTTCCATTGATGGCGACTCAATTGATGTGCAAATTCAGATTAACGAAGGAAAACAGGCTACCATCAACAAAATTATTTTAACCGGCAATACTAAAACTTCCGACCATGTAGTGATGCGGGAAATACGGACTTTGCCAGGGCAAAAATTCAGCAAAACAAACCTGATCAGAACCCAAAGGGAACTTTCTACACTTGGATACTTCAACGCCGAAAAAATTGGAATTAACCCAATACCAAAAAACGATGGAACTGTAGATATTGAATATACTGTTGAAGAAAAACCTTCCGACCAAATTGAGCTTTCAGGTGGCTGGGGTGGCTACATTGGCTTTATTGGAACATTAGGTGTAGTTTTCAACAATTTTTCAGCCAAAAATATTACAAACCTAAAAGCTTGGAAGCCATTACCTTCAGGCGACGGGCAAAAGATGGCCATCAGATTTCAAGCTACGGGTAAGCAATATCAAAACTATTCAGTGAGTTTTTCTGAGCCTTGGTTGGGTGGTAAAAAGCCTAATTCGTTCAGTATTGCTATAAACAGATCTGTTTATCGTATACCTGGTCAACTTAGTAACTCTTCTTTTGGAGGTAATTATAATCCTTATGGTTATGGTGGACTTGGTGGCGGTGGTTTTGGTGGTGGCGGCTTTGGCGGAGGTGGTTTTGGTGGTGGTGGATTTGGTGGTGGCGGCTTCGGAAACCAATTTGGCGGTTTAGGCACTTATGATGAAAGAGATTCCACCTCACAGCAGTTCAACACATTGAGCTTGAATATTGGTTTAGGAAAAAGACTCAAATTTCCCGATGACTTTTTTACTTTAAGTTCTAATTTGGCTTACACCATTTATGACACTCGTAATTTTGGAATTTACCCGAATGGAATAACAAACGGAGTAACTTTTGCAACCTCAATTTCTCGAAATTCAGTTTCAGACCCTACTTTCCCTAGAAGTGGCTCTTCATTTTCCCTATCAGGAACATTTACGCCTCCCTATTCATTGTTGGGTACAAAAAATACTGTGAACTTTTTGGAATATCATAAATGGATGTTTGATGCTTCCTGGTTTACTGCTATAGTTGGAAAGTTGGTGCTTTCCACTCGAGCTCATTTTGGCCTTGTAGGTCGTTACAACCAAAAGAAAGACTATACTTTATTTGAGCGTTTTGACTTGGGAGGCTCAGGCATGAATACCCAAGGAAACTTTTTCAATGCTCGTGATATTGTTTCATTACGTGGTTATGAAGACCGTGTAATTGGTCCATATAGCCCTGGTGGGAGCTCCTTAGGCGGAGTAATTTATAATAAATATATAGCAGAGTTACGTTACCCAATTTCTTTGAATCCTTCGGCAACAATATTTGTACTTGCATTTGCTGAAGGAGGCAACAATTTTGGATCGGTAAAAGAATACAGTCCTTTTAACTTACGTAGAAGTGCAGGTTTGGGCGCCAGAATATTCATGCCAGCATTTGGTATGATTGGAATCGACTTTGGTAAAGGCTTTGACCCTATTGATGATGTTCCTGGGATTCAAAATAGAGGCCTTAAAGCATTTACATTCTCGATTGGCCAGCAGATTAGGTAGCAATTATGATTTATGGGTTTTAAATTATGGGTTATAAATTTTAAATTTCTATAGGATTTTGAGAGAAAAAAGATTTTTAATTTAAATAAGATTTGTAGTTAAAATTAATCAAGATGCTTCTCACTGAGTCCGTGACTTCCGTAAGCATGACGTATTCAGTGAATGTCCTGATGAGTCGCAAGGCTGATGATTAACTTGTTTTTATTTAAAAATCCTTTGTGATTTTCACTCTAATTCCTGTAAAACCAATTTTAATAATTTAATTTTAGATGCAATATTTTTTTTTAAATCTAGTTTAAAATTGTGAGAAATTATCTGATTTCTAATATCTAATATCTCACTACTATTTTAACCCATTTTTAACACCCATAAATCATAATTGCTACCTAATCTGCTGGCCAATCGAGAATGTAAATGCTTTAAGGCCTCTATTTTGAATCCCAGGAACATCATCAATAGGGTCAAAGCCTTTACCAAAGTCGA
>JANMZR010000063.1:0-6902 GCA_031383555.1 Cytophagaceae bacterium
CTCTAACAGGCGATTGCTCTTGGTACATTAATTGGCCACCGGCATACACTTTAACTTTAGCGCCTATTCCTCTTTTATTTTGTTTTCCTCCGTCTAATTCTATACTTAAATAGTTGTTTTTAACCAATTTTTCTGCATTATTTTTATAAATACTAGCTACTTCATTTGAATTATTTATCACCAAATCGAGGTCGCCATCATTGTCCAAATCGGCATAGGCAGCACCTGCTGAAACTCCTTTTTCAGTAAAGCCCCATTCATGACTCATTTTTCTAAATCGTGGCGACGAACCGGTGCCATCACCTTGATTTTGAAATGCATAATTTTCAATTTTATTAGTTGGCATTTTACGTAAATATTCAGTCATCGAATCCATATTTGATGTATCTTTTGCCATAGTTTTAATTACTCTATCCACTTGATATTTTAAGAAGTCCATCTCGGTATAATCTTTTACGTAGCCATTGGTCACAAACAAATCTTTATATCCATCGTTGTCATAATCGCCAAATAAGGCCGCCCAACTCCAATCTGAATTAGACACCCCAGCCAGCTGTCCAACTTCACTAAATGTGCCATCGCCATTGTTATGCTGAAGCATATTACGGCTGTATTGATAATAAAAGCCTTGTTTAAATAGGTACTGAAACTTATCGAAATTTTCGGCCCCACTATGCATTTTAATAGTTTTATTGTCTTCAGGCATCATATCCAAAGTTACCAAATCTACAAGGCCATCATTGTCGTAATCGGCTGCATCAGAGCCCATTGAGTATAAGGAAATATTGTCCATTGTGCTGGTCAATTTCTCAGTAAATCGTGGCGACGAACCGGTGCCATTCTTATTATTTTCAAAAAAATAGTCCGGCTCATTAAAGTCGTTAGAAACGGTGATATCGGGCCAGCCATCATTATTAAAGTCAGAGATGGCAATCCCTAAGCCGAAGGTTAAAACGTTTGACATTATTCCAGCACTATCACTAATATTTGTAAAATGATTGTTATCGTTTCTATACAATTTGCTGGCAAAATCTGGATTCCGTTCTTTACGTAACTCAGGATTGTCTTGCACGCCAGCGGTATATTTTTGAATAGAGTGGTTGATAATAAAGCAGTCTAAATCACCGTCCTTGTCATAATCTAAAAAGGAGGCCATTGTCGAGTATCCATTATCAGCGAGGCCATATTCTTCAGCTTTTTCTGAAAAACTGAGATCTCCATTGTTGATAAAAAGTAAGTTTTTGCGGCGTTCAGGGTTTATATCAGCTGATCGGCAAATATAAATGTCAAGTTTCCCGTCATTATTAATGTCGGTCATAGTGGCTCCGGTGCACCAACCTTGCATTTGATCGACCCCTGATTTTACTGTAATATCATCAAACTGCATATTGCCTTTGTTTAAGTATAGGCGGTTTCTGACCATATTTCCAGTGAAAAGTACATCCTGAAGGCCGTCGTTATTGATATCGCCAATGGCTACACCGCCACCATTATAGAAATAGATATAGTTGGAAACATTGAGTGGTCCGTCTTCAAAAAGTGTATTTTGGAATTTGATGCCAGTTTCAGATTCAGAAAGTCGTGAGAAAAGTGTATTTTCTTTTTTACAGGAAAAGAGAGATAATAAAGTGATTAAATAAATTAAGCATCTAAACATGATATAATGATTTTCTTATTTGGATATTTGATATTTGATATTGTTCCAAAGTTAGTTGAAATTCCTATTTAAATAATAACAATATTTGGGTTCAATTTTATAGAAATTTTCTATTTAAAAAACTCTTTAAAGTCATCACTTTGAATTACTAGATTTTTATGAATTACAAGATTATAATCACCAAATTAATATATTTTTGAAAGCCTTACCAAAAAAAGATTCCACCAAATAAAACTACCTGATGGAATCCATTTATTCAACTATTAAAAAAACATTTAATTTTTATCCCACCATAACGGTGTAGTAATTTTGTCTCCACCAGGGCCCAATAATGGAATGCCTGTTTCAACACCAGCTGCATTATTTTGCTTCTCAGCCAATAAAAAGTTTATTCTTCTTATATATTGTTTCGTTGGATCTGGAATATCTGGATTTTCAGAACTTACTACAGGGTACCCAGGGAAGTACCTACCACGACGCATATCTGCCCAAGCCTCGTTACCATCAGGAAACAACGCAACCCATTTTTGTATGGCAATTTGCTCTTTTTGAACTTTTGGATCACTAGAGAACTTAATTGGTGCAGTGCCTGCCGCTGGCGACTTCATAAAATCTTCTGGAGCAATTGGTTTTGCTTCACTATTTGTATATTCAGCTATTGCAGCGGCATCAGAGATACCCCATTGTTTCATTGAGGTTTCAATACCTTTATCATACATTTCCTTGGCAGTACCACCCATTGCCCAACCTAATGTTGCACCTTCTGCTCTTAAAAAATAAGCTTCAGCACCACACATGATGTTTTGACGAGTTGAAAGATAACCTGCATCGCCTGCAAATGACGGTGACGACCATCTAGCACCTACTTTTGCATTAACAGTTGGCTGATTTGACTTGTCAGTAAGTTGAGCTACAGTTAGGCCATTTCTTAAACCATCATATTCTCCGGTTCCCTTAGGGTTATCTCCAGTAGCACCATTTGGCAACCAATATACCTTCATCCTTGGGTCTTTATATCCCTTCAATACAGACTCCATTGTAGCACTCATTCGGAACTCATTCCAATCACTCATTTGTGATAGACCGTTCGTATCGTTACCATTTGTACTTTTCTCCAAAGTAGCACCATCCGTTTCACTCAACATAACACCATCAGCAACAGCAGCTTCACCTTCTGTTTTGGCACGAGCTGGGTCTACTTTAGAAATACGAATGGCTAATCTTAACCGTAAAGTATTTGCTAATCTTCTCCATTTCACTAAATCACCACCATAAATCAGGTCATAAGCACCATAGGTTTTTACCGAAGCATCTTTAGCAATTTGAGCTTTTAATGCTGAAGTTGCACTAGCTAATCTTTTGAAAAAGTCGTCATATACTTTGTCTTGTGCATCATAAGCTACTGATGCGCCTGGTTTACCTGCCTTTGAGTAAGGTATAGGGCCCCAATAGTCAGTAACTCTATGAAATCCAATAACCCAAAGTATATTTGCTAAAGCGCTTTCAGGCGAATCGGGCTTTGAAGCCGCAAAAATTGATTCCAACTGAGGTGCCATTTCACTATAAAAAGGGTTGAAAGCTGCACCAACCCAGTCCATTCTGATATTGTATCTATCCGAAGGGAAATAAGTTGTTGTATTTGAAAAATACTGCGCATATTGATCCGCAAATAGATTTTGAGCTACTTGATAATTCCAAATATTTGGCATAGCAGTTGCTTCTGCTTTTGAAAATAAGAAGGGTAATTCAGCTGAACCAACAGTCGCAATTGCATTTCTATTGGTGTTTATTTCTCCAAACTTATCAGTACAAGACATCAACAAGGAGGCTATGACAATAGCCGCCATGTTTAATTGTTTTAAGATTGTTATTTTTTTCATGTGTTATTATTGTGTTGATTAAAAGCTTAACTGTAAATTTACACCCATTGTTTGCGTACTTGGATTATTAGCGTATTCAACTCCTTGAAAGTTAGTTGAAGCTAAACTCATATCTGGATCAAATGGCAAAGTACGCTTTCCTAACCCAGGTATATCAAGTATAGATTTTCCACGATATAAGAAGGCAAGATTTCTACCAACCAATGATAATTTAGCACCATTGATGTATTTGTTATTTTTCAAAGGTATTTGATAGCCTAAAGAAAATTCACGAATTCTAATATTAGTCGCATCATACATAAAGAATTCCGCATTTCCATAACGCTTACCTGAAGCTATTTGCCAAAACTGTTGTGAATTAATTTTAGCATCTACTTTTTGGCCTTTTTCGTCAACACCACCCAAGTTCCAGCCACCTTCTCTGTATTTAGCGGTACCTTCAGAAATTCCACTAGCAGCAAGATTCATTTCTCCGCCCGCCATTACAACTCCGCCGATTCTACCATCTACTAATACTCTTGCACTAAAGCCTTTAAAGGTAAATGTATTAGTAAAACCAAAATTTGCTTTTGGATTGAAATTACCCAGATTTTTTTGATTTTTATTATCGATTAAAGGTAGGCCTTCTTTAGTAACTAAAAATTGACCTGCGGGATTACGTGCCCAAGTAGTTCCAAACAAATCACCAAATTTAGCACCTTCTTCAACTATAGGCGTTGCCGATCTTGCAAAGCCATCCCCTAAAAAGGTTCTTTTAATATTTGGATCCAATGCAATTACATCGTTTGTATTAGTAGCAAAGTTTAAAGTGGTAGTCCAGTTGAAATCACTACCTTGTACAATTGTACCATCTAGTACAATTTCCAAACCTTTATTTTGAATATTTCCAGCGTTTATATATTGGCTACTATATCCTGTGGCTTGGGGCAAAGCAATTCTAAGTAATTGGTTAAATGAATTACTTTTGTAGATATTAACAGTTAAACCCAATCTGTTTTGTAAGAAGCGTGCTTCAACTCCAAATTCCAAACTTTTTGTAATTTCAGGCTTTAATTCAGGAAATGGAAGCGTACCTCCTCTTTGAAGAAAACCAACACCTGCTCCACTTGAATATTGATAAATTGGATTTAATAAAGCAAATTGTGCCCCATTACCCACTTGTGCGTAGTTGAAATTAGTTTTAAGGAATGTAAATGCTGCTGGTAGTTTTATCATTTCAGACAAAATTGCTGAAACGCCAATTGATGGATAAAAGAAGCTATGAGGCGGTGGTAATGTTGACTCCCAATCTTGACGAACGCTCATATCCAAAAACAATTTGTCTTTATATCCAAAATTTGCTTGGCCAAATAGAGCTTGCTTTTCAACTTCATCGGCGCCTTGAGAAACTTGAGGGGCTTTTGCAAAACTTGAGCTAAATTTGTTTGTAACATTTAAACCGTTTGTATTAATACTATAATAACTACCAAAACCTCTATTCAAAATTGCACCAACTCGGTAATCAACTTTCAAATCTGAAGTAATTGAGTTTTTTCCTTCCAATCGAGCTTCATACCAAGTAGATGTACCAGTACCATTATCTACAGATAAATTACCCCCAGGGCGAGTAAACAATATGGTACCTTCATGCACTTGTGTTTGACCGACAGTACTCATTTTATCCAAGTTAGCTTTTCCAATAACTGAAAGCCAATCTGTTAATTTGTATGTTGCAGACAAGAATCCTATTATTCTATCTCTATTTTCTTCAATATTGTATCGGTTTGTCATCCAATATGGATTTTGATAAATTGAAGATAATGTAGAAGGGAAGTTTGTAGCCGTTGGAATACCAACGTTATTCAATTTTTCAAAATTTGATAATTGTGCTGTTGTGAAACTTCTTGCAACGTTATAAATATTTATCACTGGTGCATTACTTTCACCGTTTAAAGGCCTTCCTTGAATATCATGATTTACATAAGTAATTTTAGCATCTGTTGAAAACCTGGAAGAAATTTGATTTGTAATTCTAAGGTTAACGGTATGTCTTTTTAATTCATTATTAGATAAATATCCTTTAAGGTTAGCATTTGTATAGGAGAAATACGTTTGCATTTTATCGCTACCACCGCTTATACCAATTGAGTTATTCAAGCTTGCACCTGTTCTAAAAAAGTTTTTAACATTGTCAGGTTGCGGACTGTAGGTAGCAGGATTTCCTAAATGGTCAGTGTATGATTGACCAGTCATTTTAGCTCCCCAGCTTTCCCCACGTGTTGGATCAAGTTTACCGTCATTTCCTTGGCCATATTCATTTTGAAAGAATGGCAAAGCCCAAGCTTTCTCAGTTGAAAAACCAGAGTTGATAGTTACAGAAACTTTATCTTTCTTACCTTTTTTGGTTGTAATTATAAGTACGCCGTTGGCTGCTTGGCTACCGTAAAGTGCAGCAGCAGATGCTCCTCTTAATACCGTACTTGATTCGATGTCATCAGGATTGATATCCATGGCACCATCTGAGCTTTGTACACCACCGAAGTCGCTACCAGGACCATTAGATCCATTATTTATAGGTACGCCATCTACCACTATCAAAGCATTGTTATTGCCTTGTATAAAACGGTTACCCCTTAATACAATTCTAGCACCAGAGCCTACACCTCCTGAGCCTTGTTGTATAACAGCACCGGCAATTTTCCCTTGTAATGAACCAATAAAGTTATTGGCATCTCTCACTTCGGTTAATTCGGTTGGTTTTAACTGTTGAGTTGCATAAACTAGGGTTTTCTTTTCACGAGAAATACCCAAAGCAGTTACCACAACTTCACTTAAATTACCTGAACTTTCAGACAAGGTAAAGTTTAATTCTGTTGCATTAGCAGACACAACTTTTTCTAATTTATCGAAACCAATTAATGAAACAATAAGAGATACATCTCCTGAAGGCACACTTAATGAATATCGACCATTGGCATCGCTAATAGTGCCTTTTGTTGTGCCTTTTATTAGAACTGAGGCCCCAGGCTGCATTTCATTGGCAGCTGACATTATTTTGCCAGTTATTGTTCTGGTTTGAGCTTGAATTGTATTCACAAGCAAAAATAATGCGGCCACAAATAGTAAGTATTTAATTTTTGGCATAATATAATTTTTTTTTAGATTTAGGTTCTATTAGAAATTGACTGTATTTTAAATTGAAGCTAGAACCATTTAAACTTCAACAATAAAACATTATAGAATTTAAAAAAATCTATAAAACATATTTTCATCCATCATTGTAAAGTTCTTTTTTCATAATTTTTTTGTTTTTAAAAAATGTTTTTTTAAAATTAAAAATAAAAATTAACATTCCACTAAAATTTGTCATAAAATCAAGTTATTCG
>JANMZR010000111.1:0-2304 GCA_031383555.1 Cytophagaceae bacterium
AAAATAAAATAATAAAAATACCTATTTGTAATTTTTACCTTTTTAAGTTTTACTGGCAACTCAATTTGTTTTTTAAGAGCAAAAGCAAAACATTCTGTATTAATAGGACAAGTTTCACAATTGGGATGCGGAGTACATTGCAAAGCACCAAACTCCATAATTGCCTGATTGTAAGTGGCTGAGCCATGAATTGGTAAAATAGAATTGGCCAATTGAGTAAAATCTTTTTTACCTTTTGGACTCGATATATCTGTTTCAAGCCCGAAATACCTTGAAAGTACTCGAAATACATTTCCATCCAACACTGCAACTGGCTCTTCGTATGCAAAGGAAGCAATAGCAGCAGCCGTATAAGTACCTACTCCTTTAAGCATTAATAGGTTTTTATAATTTAAGGGGAATTGCCCGCCTAATTCGTTTTTAATAACAATTGCTGTATTGTGCATATTTCGAGCTCGAGAATAATAGCCCAAACCTTGCCAAAGCCTCAATATTTCACTTTCACTAGCATCGGCAAAATGAATAATAGTTGGAAAAGTTTCAATAAATTTATTGAAATAGGGTAAGCCTTGGGCTACTCTTGTTTGTTGGAGTATAATTTCCGAAAGCCAAATTAAATATGGGGATTTTGTATTTCTCCAAGGCAAATCTCGCTTGTTTTTTTTATACCAAAAATTTAAGCTTTCCACAAAAAAACTATGTTTCATGCTATTTTTGTAAATCTATATAAGGTGCTTTAAATACTAAAACTAATTTTGAAATTTTATATTCGTTCTAATTTTAACCTAGTTTATTATTGCCATTTCCGCAAATAGTTGTACATATTTGGTCATTGCAAAATGCTAGTTTGTATCAGAATCTATTATAAGTCTGAAAGTTATAAAAAATAATTAGGTATTTTTTTCAGATTTATTTCCAAAATTAAAACGAAAAACTTACCTTTGCACTCCCTAAAAAGATTAAATATTTTCATAACATAATTTAAAAGTAAATCCAAGTGACTAAAGCAGACGTAATTTCAGCAATCTCTGAGCAAACAGGAGTAGACAAAGCAGATGTTTCAACCACCGTTGAGGCGTTTTTCACAGTAGTAAAAGGTGCACTAGAAGGTGGTGATGCCGTATATGTAAGAGGCTTTGGTAGCTTCGTTAACAAAAAAAGAGCCCAAAAAGTAGCTAGAAATATTTCAAAAAATACTTCTATTGTAATTGCTGCTCACCAAGTACCAAGCTTTAAGCCAGCTAAAAGTTTTGTTGAAGAAGTAAAAACAAAAACTAAAGGCAAATAATTGACCTTTTTTTGTTGAATAATTTACCCATGAACAAATCTTTTTTATTCATTATCATCACTTCTTTAGGACTAGTAGCAGCACTATATAGCCTTCCTAAAATAATAGTAAGTAATGAAAAGAAGGCTCCTTTGGTTGGAAACGCAAATAGAGATATGCCTAAAGAAAAGGCAGAAGAGGAAAAGGAGTCTGAAAAAAGTGAAAGTCATGAAAATGAACTAAATTCAAGCCAACAAAAACAAATAGATCAATTAAAAAATAAGTTTTTATCAGCTTCTGTTTCTGAGAAAGCAAATACTGGACAGAAACTAGTTGCAGAGTTTGAAAAGTACCAAAAATATGATAGCGCAGGCTATTATTCTGAAAAACTTTCAAGCCTAAACCCTTCTGAAAAGAATTGGATTGCTACTGGCGATTTATATTACCAGGCTTTTACGTTTGCGCTTGACGATGTCAAAGGTGTGAAAATGGGAGAAAAATCAAGAGAATATTATCAAAAAGCTCTTGACAAAAACCCTAATTTACTACTAGCCAAAACTAATATGGCTATGACTTATGTTACAACCCAAACACCAATGGCGGGGATATTGCTTTTAAGAGAAGTTGTAGCACAAAGTCCTGACTTTGAGCCTGCAGTATTCAACTTGGGCTTATTGTCGATGCGGTCAAACCAGTTTTCAAAGGCGGTTGAGCGCTTCAAAAGTATTACAAAAAATAACCCTAACAATACTAAGGCTGCCTTTTATTTGGGCGTAAGCTTAGCAAGGTTAGGGCGCAATGAAGAAGCAAAAGAAGTGCTTCTTAAAGTGAAAGAAATGGATAAAGATGCAGCCGTTCAAGCGGAATTGGCAACTTTATTGAATGAATTAAATTAAAAAAAGTATCCTAATAATTTTTCTACAGCGTTCTTTTTTTAAAAATTAAAATATTCAATATCGATTTAATTGAAATGAGATTAATTCGGTAAAACCTTAAAAAAATTATAATTATGCCTTGCGGTAAAAAAAGAAAACGAC
>JANMZR010000144.1:0-3064 GCA_031383555.1 Cytophagaceae bacterium
GTCAGTTAGTCTAATTTTTAAATTAAAATATTTTTTCTAAGCTTATTTCCAAAGTGATAAATATTTTACTTTTCATTCACACCAAAGTGATAACATGCCAATAAATAGTCTTTAAATAGAATATAATTAATCGCAATATTATATTTTCAATAAATATATTGTTCTATATATTTAATTTTAACTTTTATAATTAATTTCGAAAATAAATGCTAACTTTTTCCGTGTTATAACATAGAAAAAAGAAAGGTCAGCTACCTATAATTTGGAAGGCTTAAATACAAGTTTTATTAAATGACATTGAAATAATAGTCTAAATATTCCCACTTAATATTCAAAAAAATAGCATAATGAAAACTATCCTTTTTCCGACAGATTTTAGTGAAAATGCCTATCATGCATCGCTTTATGCAGGTATTTTAGCAAAGCTTTACAATGCTAACTTGGTATTTTTACATGTACATCATATCCCATTGTTTCCAGAGTCAAATGATCCAGCTGATATTACAAAATCTATTGCAATCAATGAAAAAATAGCAATTGAGCAAATGGAAACTTTTATAAAGAAATTTTCAGAAGAAAATGAAATACCAATTGATAGGATTTCTCAAAAGGTTGAATATGGATTTATCACGGGCAAAATTCTCGAAAAAGCAGAGGTAATTAATGCCGATATGATAGTAATGGGTACAAAAGGTGCCAATGATTTATTTCATAAGTGGATGGGCACTACTGCAGAAGAGGTAATGGAAAAAGCTGATTGTCCTGTGTTTACAATTCCTAAAAATGTATCATTTGAAACACCTAAGAATATCTTATATGCAGCTGACTTAAAGGAAGATGAATTATCGGCAACACAAAAACTTTTGGACCTAGCCAAACCTTTGGGTGCAAAATGTCATTTGATTCATATACACGAGCCATTTGAACCCAACATTGGCCATATTTTTAATGAAACTATAAAAGAATTAGAAAACAAGTTTATCAATGAAGACATCACTTTCAAAGATCTTCATCGAGATGATATTATTGAAGGTTTAGAAACTTACATAAAAACCCATAAACCAGATCTTTTAGCAATGGCAATACATGAAAAATCATTTTTTAGCAGAATTATCGATACAAGTATAAGTCGACATTTTATTCTTGAAGCAAAACTCCCAATGCTTACCTTTAAGAAATAAGCCTAACCTGTTTAATAGATATCCTTCCAATTAAATAGTTGAATATCGTTGATTATTAGTTATTTTTTTAGATTTACTCAGGCGGCTAAATTTTCCAGATTTCTTCATAATTTTTATGCTTACCTCGTTGTTTATTACCACATATTTTAAATATTTTACTGTTTCTGTTAATATGTTTAGCAGTAACTCTTTTTGATGATTGTATTTTATTTTGAAACTTTGGTCTTGCAATGGCACTGAACTCTTTTTACCTCTTTGACTATTATTTGCTCGGACTGATAATCCCCAAAAGCAACTTCTAGCTTGCCCTGAAGAATATTATATGATTGGAAGCTAAGGCCAAGCATATATTGAAAAAACCTCAGCTGGTGTTTTTGAATATTTGTCAAAAATGCTCATATCCTAAAAAAGGCAAATATTGAGCAATTATTTTGGAATGTTATCTATTATTTTTAACCCATTTTGGATTACATAAAATAATGATTAATTTGCGATTAGAAAAAGTATGGATTTATAACATGGTTTTTGGATTCATACTGTTTGCAATCTACAGTATATAATTATAATACACCAAAAATAACCTTTTATTTTTTTTCAGAATTTTATAAAGTCCTTTTATTGATCAATTCATTTCTCATGTTTTGATAAATATTTTTAACTCTAAACTTAAATATCATGAAAACTTTTTGCTTAATTTTTATTTTATTTTATTCTTCCCTCACTATTAAAGCACAAAATATTGGCATAGGTGCTACGGCTACTGCAGCCGATGCTAGTGCCATGCTAGATGTGCAAAGTTCCAATATGGGATTATTGGTTCCTAGAATGTTACAGATGCAGCGTTTGTCTATTCTTAGCCCAGCCACGGGTCTATTGGTTTATCAAACGGATAATCCTGCAGGTTTTTATTATAATAGCGGCACTAAATTAAGTCCAATTTGGCTGCCAATTGCTTCTGCAAATGCTACATGGTCATTAAATGGTAATGCAGGAACTACATCTGCTAATTTTATAGGCACCACTGATGCTATGCCATTTTATTTTAGAGTAAATAATCAAAAATCAGGTGAAATTAATTTGGTTTCCAAAAACACAGGTTTGGGTTTCAGAGCATTGTTTAACAATGCAGGTGGTAATAATACAGCTATTGGTAATCTAGCAATGGATGCCAATACTGCGGGGTTTTCAAACACTGCTGTTGGCTCGTTTGCATTGACTGCCAATATTTCTGGTGCTAATAATACCGCAATTGGGAGAAATGCACTAATGGCCAATACTACGGGTTTTGCGAATTCGGGTGTTGGTTTTAATGCCCTAGCTTCAAATATAACTGGAACACGGAATACAGCTTTAGGTAATAATGCTCTTGTCAATAATTTGTACGGAAGCAGAAATACAGCCATAGGTTTTCAGTCCATGTTTTACGATAGCACTGGTAATGGCAATACAGCAGTCGGGTATAATTCATTGTTATTTAATAAAACAGGTTCATACAATACAGCTATAGGTGACAGCACACTTTTTAATAATGTAACAGGAAACGGTAGTACTGCTATTGGCCATCTGGCATTATTTTCGAATAAAAATGGTATCAATAATTTAGGTATTGGTCAATTTGCCTTGTTAAACAATACTGATGGCAATGGCAATACCGCAACCGGTAGTGGTGCTTTAACTCACAATACAACCAGCAATGCAAATAGTGCTTTTGGCTTGGATGCATTAAATCAAAATATAACTGGCGAGGCTAATGTTGCAATGGGGGCCGCTACAATGTATGAGAATATCAGTGGGAAATATAACACTGCAATAGGCGTTGATGCCTTATACTCTAATACATCGGGAAATAACAATACAGCAGAGGGCTATTTTGCCCTTGCTAG
>JANMZR010000158.1:0-3984 GCA_031383555.1 Cytophagaceae bacterium
CAATAGGTCCAACACAAGTGAGCAGGCCAGTGGTTACAATTAAAGCAGGAACCGAATTCAGATTTTCTTTTACTATATTCAAATTGAAACCATACATTATAGTAGCAAATAAAATAAGAAAACCATAAGAATTAAAGGAAATATTTTCAGTAATATTTGAAAAAATTAGAAAAGAAGAGCCAATAAGACCCAATAGAATTCCCCAAAATTGCAGTGTTTTTATTTTATTTGCAAAAAATAGCGAGCCAACTATTAACGTAAATAAAGGTGTAAGCGAGTTTAAAGCCCCCGAAATGGCAGATGGTAAATGCTTGCCCGCTACTGTAAATATAAAAGCTGGAAAAAAAACACCCAAAAATCCGGAAACAGCCATATATTTCCATTTATCCTTCGGGAATTCTTTTCTTTTAGCAATTAAAACTGGGATGAAAAACAGAAAAGCTGAAAAAATACGAATGGTGCCTACTTGTAATGAACTATAAACAACCAAACTTTTTTTCATTAATATAAAAGATGTGCCCCAAATTGCAGCTAAGAAAAGGAGCAAAAACCAAATTGTAATAGTAGGCGTTTTTTGATTATTTGTTGATTGGGTTTCAATGAGTAATTCTTCTTCTTTCAAAATGGTGATTTGCTTTAAATTAATATTTCGTTATAATTATAGGTTTGTTTTTCATATTCATATTTGTAAAAATGTTCCACTTCTCCTAAAATTTCCACGATTTCAGCATAAGTTGGCACGGTTACAAGTCTCATTCTGAAAGGCTTAAAATGCTCAATGCCTTTGAAATAATTGGAATAATGGCGGCGCATTTCAACGATACCGGCATGGTCACCTTTCCATTTTATACTAAAATCTAAATGCTTTTTGCAAACTTCAATACGGTCGTCGAGGGTTGGTTCGGGCAAATGATTTCCTGTTTTTAGGAAATATTTTATTTCATTAAATATCCAAGGGTAGCCGATAGCTGCACGGCCAATCATTATGCCGTCAACCCCATAAGTATTTTTATATTCTAGCGCTTTTTCGGGTGAATCAATATCCCCATTGCCAAAAATCGGTATTTTTATTCGCTGATTGTCCTTTATTTTGGCCATCAATCGCCAGTCTGCATCGCCCTTATACATTTGCACACGGGTGCGTCCATGAATAGTTAAGGCTGCAATACCAATATCTTGTAACCTTTCGGCCACGTCTTCTATGTTTTTTGTGGAATCGTCCCAACCCAATCGGGTTTTTACAGTTACTGGCAAATGCGTGCCATTAATTACGGCTTTAGTCATGGCCACCATTTTTGGAATATCTTGCAAAAGTGCAGCACCTGCTCCACGGCAAGCTACTTGTTTCACTGGGCAGCCATAGTTAATATCAATCAAATCGGGGTTGGCACGAGTTGAAATTTCTGAGCAAACACGCATTGTTTCTACGTCTGAGCCAAAAAGCTGTATGCCAACAGGTCGCTCATATTCAAATATATCCAGCTTCTGAACTGATTTTGCAGCATCACGAATAAGTCCTTCACTCGAAATGAATTCCGTGTAAAGCATATCAGCCCCATTGGCTTTGCAAACAGCTCTGAATGGCGGATCCGAAACATCCTCCATGGGTGCCAAAAGCAAAGGAAAGTCTGGAAGAGTGATATTTTCGCCTATTTTTATCATTTATTGATGTACGATTTTGGATGTTTGATGTTAGGTCGTAAAAGTTGATTCAACTTATCATTTAATTTTAAATAGAATGCAAACCTCAAAACCTAAATAAAATTAAACTTTTGCCGAAAGTGTTATTTGAAAAAGTAAATGTTCATTTTTTTGCCAAACATCTAGCATCTAAAATCTAACATCTAAATTCTTTTCCGTAAATTTACAACCATTATGAATGAAAACGAAGACTTTACCCCAATTGTTCAAAAGCGCCGCCTCACTTCCAAGTTAATGATATTACTCGGAATTTGCCTTTTGGGAACATTCACTTTTACTTTTATTGGAATTATTCTGGGTATGGTTACAACCCGATTGCCTTTGACTGAAATTATGACCAATATGGCTAACCCTCAAGGCAAAGAAATGTGGGGTTTTATGATGCTGATCACTGGAATTGGGCATCTGGGAGGGTTTTGGTTGGCAGGCTTGGCTTATTTGAAGTGGGTTGAAAACAGTAATTTTGATAGCCTCAATAAGGTTGATATTCGCTTCAATTTAATTCCTATTATCATTGTTTTGGTTATCGCATTTTTGCCTTTCAATGAGTTTTTCATAAAATTGAATCAGAGTATGGACCTACCAAAATCACTTTCTGGAATGGAAAATTGGATGAAAACCTCTGAAGAATCGGCTACAAAGTTGACTCTTTTTTTGATGGACTTTACCTCTATCCCTCAATTAATTATTGCATTAATAGTAATTGCTTGCTTTGCAGGAATAGGGGAAGAGCTTATATTTAGAGGGATTTTGCAAAATTTATTTCATAAAAAACTTCAAAACTATCATATTGCGATATGGCTTTCGGCCATAATATTTTCAGCAATCCATATGCAGTTTTTTGGCTTCATTCCCCGAATGCTTTTAGGCGCAATGTTTGGCTACCTTTATGTATGGACGGGCAACCTATGGGTGCCAATAATTGCTCATATAACTAATAATGCTTTTGCAGTGATTATGATGTACTTAGCTAAAATTGAGGTAATAAAAGTTGATATAGAAAAGCTAGAAACACCTCTTTATTTAACGCTCCTATTTACAATTATTTGTGGAGGATTAATGTTGATGATTTATAAAAATAAAATAGAAAATATAGAAAATGAGCCAGCACTCTAATTGGATTAAAGTGCATGAAGAATATGATTTTTTTCGTGCAGAATTATTAAAAAATTATCTTATTGAAGAGCATGAAATTGATACTGTTGTGGTAAATAAGCAAATAGCTGGCTATAATATTGGAAGGTATGAGATTCATGTGATGGCTGAAAATGAACAAGTTGCCAAGGATTTAATTGAAACATTTGGTAGATGAAACAAAAACTTAGCACCTACTCTAACCTTACTCAAAGAATTATTGCTGCTCTCATAGCTGTCCCTGTATTAATTTTCAGTATTTATTATAGCGAATGGAGTTTTTTCGGTCTTTTTTTATTGATTTCTATTTTTACACAATTGGAGTTCTATAAGCTATTAAGGCTTAACGAAAACACTCCTTTAGTTATTTATGGCACATTTTGTGGCGCTATCTTGTTCATCCTTAGTTTTTTAATAGAAACAGAAAGAATTCCTTATGAGTCCTATTATATTATTTCACCCCTTTTGGCCACCATATTTTTCATCAAACTATATAAGAAAAACGACACCAAACCTTTTATGAATATTGCCTATACTTTTTTGGGTATAATTTATGTATCGCTGCCGTTTGCATTGATAGTGGTTTTGGCCAATCTTGATAATAAATATAGTTGGCAAATCGTATTAGGCTGTCTGTTTTTACTTTGGGCCTCCGATACAGGAGCTTATTTTGCAGGAACAAATTTTGGTAAAACCAAGCTTTTTGAACGAGTTTCACCCAAGAAATCATGGGAAGGAAGTATTGGAGGCTTTTGCGCAGCCATGGTTATTGCCTATTTTTTGTCTAGATATTTTCATGATATTGAAGCTTGGCAATGGTATATTATTGGTGCCATTATTGTTATTGCTGGCACATTTGGTGATTTGGTAGAGTCACTTTTTAAAAGAAGTATACAAATTAAAGATTCTGGTTCAATAATCCCTGGCCATGGTGGTTTTTTAGATCGCTTCGATGGGCTTTTGCTTTCTGTTCCGTTTATTATTGCTTTTTTGAAATTATTTTGAAATGGTATTGGAACACGGATTTAACGGGTGCTAGCAACACGAATTTTACAGATTTTCTAAAATAGAGCATGAAATTTTACATGAAGAATTAACGGGTCAATTGATAAAAGTGTTTTACGATGTTATAATGAACTTGGGTATGGA
>JANMZR010000193.1:0-9098 GCA_031383555.1 Cytophagaceae bacterium
TTTACCTACAAATGTGATGCAACATTTTGAAAAAGGTTTGCATAATGACGTTCCATTGTTAACTGGATGGACTTCGGATGATGGAGCTATACGTGAAATCGCCCCAATTACGCTTGAAAACTATAAAAATGAAGCAAAAACTAATTTTGGAGATAAAGCAGATGCATTTCTAAGTATTTTTTCAGCCAAAACCGATGAAGATGCAATTGCTTTAAAAACTAAATTAGCCATGTTTCAGTCTCGGGCAGTATCCTCGCATTTGTGGGCAGGTTTCAATAAAAAAAGCAAATCATATGTGTATCAATTTAGTCATGTGCCACCAGATAAACCTAATTTTCCCAATTACGGTGCATTTCATTCTTACGAAGTTCCTTATGCTTTGCATACCCTAAAAAAATGGCATCGCCCTTGGCAAGAGACCGACTGGGATTTAGAAGATAAAATGGCTTCATATTGGGTCAATTTTGCTAAAACTGGCAATCCAAACGGCAAAGGCTTGTCTGAATGGAAAGCCTACAATAAGGAAACTGGCAATACATTGGAATTTGGCAATAAAGTAATTTTGAAAAAAGCAGCATTCAAAAAAGAACTTGATTTTTTGGAAATGGTGTGGAAATAAATTGTATTCTGACTGTCGACTTTAAAGAATGACATCAAAATCTAATTTCTATAAAAATTATATACTTTCAAATTTGTTCTCTTTTATTTCGCTCGACAACTGGAAATAGAAACAGCACACAACATTTAATAAAGTAGCGTTCCGGAGCAGAGTCTACTTTTTAGGGACTCTGCGCATTTCGGGATGAAAATTTAGGCCGTAATTTGCAATAAAATTCCAGCCCACGACTCAGGTTGCTGTGATTGTTTTCTCGACTAGAAAATAAATGGCGCAACCAGAAATTAAAAAGAAAAAAAGGTTCTCTAATTATTGAAACACCTTGATGTGGTTGGTCGAACAGTCCAAACCATGGCGAGGAGGCTGAGTTACAAACCAAAGCAAAAAACAATTAGATGATCTAACTAACAATATTTTTACAATATCTAGAGCTGCCGACTCGCATTGCATTTTTAAATTTTTATCTTCAGATTGGTAAAAAGAAATATCAAAAATTTGCTTAAATAAGTTGTATCTGATTTAACCAAACTTGGACTTTCATGAATAATATTTTTTTTGAAAATTTTAATACCCGCTATTTCTAATTTTTCTTTATTTAATTCTTCCACACTATAAACAGATTTGGTTGAATTAATTAATTGAGAAACATTTAAAGTATTATGATTGTCGTTGGATACCACTTTAATTATAATTTTACCTACCTCATTAGTAGAAAGGATGTTTTTTATTGAATTACTTAACAATTCTATCCTTTTCCGATTAAGGTCTTCGATATCTTTTTCTAATCCAATTTGAATAATTGGTTTATTTACTAAAAATTGTATAGAATCAATTTTGTTGAATTTCAAGTTATTTGCTAGGTTAGAAATTTGCTCGTTGAATTTTAAATTACCATATCGTATTTTCGCAAAAAAATCTTTACACTTTTCTCTATTTTCTTTGTTATAATACAAATAATCGCATTCCTTTTTTAGATATTGGCTGTTAAGGTCTGAGTATAGGGTTCTTTTAAAAATACTATCTTGGGGTGTATTTTTTTCAAAATATAAATCTATGGGTCGAAA
Organism: Cytophagaceae bacterium; assembly: GCA_031383555.1. GTDB lineage: Bacteria > Bacteroidota > Bacteroidia > Cytophagales > Spirosomataceae > JANMZR01. The sequence goes on from JANMZR010000193.1 coordinate 1,681, forward strand.
ACTTGCCTCAATTTTTGATATTATATCTTTTTTTTCAAATTGGTTATTTATTAAGATTTCATCACTAAAAAGTTTTCCCAACAGAAATGAGATTAAAGCCAAAAGTGGTAAGGCAATCCACATCAATATTGGAGGAAAAAGGGTAGGATGTTTCAAATTTGGAAATGATTTTTCAAATTCTTTTTTATTGTCAAACCAGCAGCTTCTTGCAATTTCCTGATTGTTATTTGCAAACAGCACAGTCATATACTTTTTATTCTTTTCAATTATTTCATAATTTTCCTTTTTTTTAAGATTCTTTTTGACTGAATTAATCCCTAACATTCTAGCCTCATTTGTGGGATATCCTTCGCTTTTAAAAAGTAAATCTCCTTTCGAATCTTTTAAAGCAAAATAATATAATTTGTTTTTAAGATTTTGAAATAAAACATAGCCTTCTGGTGTAATTTCACCATTTACCAAGTATTCCTTACATGGTAAATAATCATTTTCAATTCGATTCATTGGTTTAAAGATTATTAATGTTTAAAATTATTGCACACGAAAAATTTTATTTATATCTATAATTTTGGTTTATCTACATTATAAGCTATGCCAAAATTTTCTATCAGGCTTGGTATTATTTTTCAATTCCAATTATCATCTTATAATTGAATTGTTTGGTCTTTTGGTAAACCATAAAAACTTATCCAATGCTTTGGGTGAATAGTTTGACAATCCACACAAGACGTACTATGAATTGCTCCTTTGTGAATATTTATACCAAAAAAGCCAGTGTCTAATACAGAACTTCCATCTCTTGAAACAGTTCTACTGTAAAAAGGGCAATTTCTTCTTTATTAAATTCAAAGGTGCATTTAATTCCAATAATCTCGTAAAAGATATACGGAATTTTGAAGTTGGGACAGCTAGAGCCACAATTTTAAAGGTATAAAGGTATAAAGGTTAAAAAGTTTAAAAGTTTAAAAAATAATATTAATCAAATTTGCAAAAATTATTTCAATTTGTAATAATATTTTTATTTAACGTATAATTATAACTTGAAAGTCCATAATGACCTTCAGCCTTGGTTGGTACAAAAATTAAAATAACTATCACGCTCTCAGTGGTTGTGCCTCTTCGGCCAACCACACCAAGGAGTTCAGATTATTCAATTTTTTAAATTCAAGATAAAATCAAAAATCAACTGGTTGGCTAAGTGAAAGTTCGTTGGCCGGTTGGTCTAAAAGACTAAACCAGCGCAAAAGGATAGTTATCAAATAAGGACAAAACCACAAACTAAACCCCTATTCTCCATCGAATTCAGTATCAATCAATGTGACCATCTGCTGGCTGCCCATTCCATATTTTGAGGTGAGCAAATATTTGCTTAAACTTGCAGTAACTTGGCGATGTACTTCAAAACTAGGCGAATATTTGGGTATTAGTCGGTAATTTAAAGACACTTCTATCTATTAACATTTTGCAAATTAAAGATGAATAAATATAAAATGCTGCATAAATGGATGTTACTCCCAATGGCTGTTATGCAAATGGGTATTTTCAGGGATTATTGGGGCGACTTTTCTGATAATGCATGGTCTGTTCATATTCATTATTGGACAGGTACAATATGGTACATCTACCTAATAATTCAGCCCTATTTTGCTACTCATAGTCAAATGTCCCGACATAGGACTAATGGCATTATCGGGATGTTCATTGCCGGAGGTGTTTGCTTAACTGCTTTGAGTATGATGCATAGAGATATTGTGACAACTCAAAGAGCATTAGCTACGCCTGAACAGTTTGGACCATTTCAGCCATGGTTCTTCTTTGGTGTGGCCGCTGTGGAAATCGTAATGATGGCAGCATTCGGGTTTGCAGTTATAAAAAGTATTATCCACAGAAAAGAAATAGAAAATCATGCATGGTGGCTTATATCTACGGTATTTATTATAATGATGCCAGCTCTAGGTCGTGGAGTTCAAAATGTGTATGTTGATATGCATTCTAAAGAATTTCCAAACATCAATATCATTCTTCCTATTTACTTTACACAAATTCTGATTATTGGTATGCTGCTCTTAGGCGCTTGGAAATTCGGAAAGCTTAAACATCCTGCTACATACCTTGCCCTGGGCGTTAACTTTTTTATATTCTTATTAGAACCAATAGGAAAATCTGAAAATATGCAACTGTTCCTAAAAGCGATGATAAAAGGTTAGATTTTTTGAGGTGTAAATAAAAGATGAATACACTAAACTTCCGCTAATAAATGGCGATTCTCCTCAAAAAAAGGGGAATATTTAGGTATTAAGTAGTATTTTAAAAAGACTCAAAAGAATGAATGACTTTTATAAGCAAGCCCAGTTTCTGCAATGGTTTGAAGCAATAGTACTTTTAATATTTGGATTTTATCCTGCACTTATAATAATTGAGCTGGCAGACGCTCAATCTATTTTTTACTTACTTTTTCTTTTTTATATACCCCTTGGACAATTCTCAACCACACCATTTTTTAAACTTACGGGTATTTATAAATATTATTCACCAATGCTATTGGGCTATATGCCAAATAATATTCAAATAGATTTACATAGTGGCAGTAGTTTTGATTATCTATTTGTAATGAAAAAGTACAAAGCAGGAATTGAATTTAGAAAAAGATTAATGACTTATCATTTAGAAGGTTTATTAAATATTATTTCGCAAATAGAAAATGATACAGTGCCAAAAACGGTGAATATATCAGGTACATCCTATTTTTTTAATGAACGGACTTTAAATAAAGTTGGCTTTGAACTAGAGAAGCCTTCCTTATTTTATAGAATTAACTTATTTGCAAATGCGATTGACTTGATATGGATGTATTCTGTTTCACAAGGAAGGTTTTCAATTCCCAAAATATCGAAAGCAAAAAAGGCGAGCATATCGGGTATAAAATTAGTTGAAAGTAAGGATGTAATTGAAGGTCTGTTTAAAAAAATGACATCAAAATAAAAAGAGACTATCATAATGAAAATTAAACCAGACGAATTAATAGATAATGGATATGTTCAATTAGACAACTTAGGCCATAGAGAACTCATTCCATTTGTAAGGACATACCTAAAAAAGAGAACACCAATTTCGTTATTTTATACTTTTAGCAATGTAGTAATAGCGAGTTTAATCGTATTTTGGTTTTGGAAAAGCTATGGAACAGACAGTTTCAATTTAGGTAATGCTTTCACTCATTTTTCATATGGACTTGCCATTGCATTTGGACTCATACCAATACACGAATATATACACGTATTAGCCTATAAATCACAAGGAGCTTTGAATACTTCCTATGACGCTAACTTGAAAAAGTTTTACTTTATGGCACTTGCAGACCAATTTGTGGCTAATAAAAAGGAGTTTAGAATAGTTGCAATGGCACCATTTTTGACGATTACAGCAACCCTAATAGCATTACTATTTTTCACAAGCCAACTTTGGACTTTTACGATTTTAGGCGTATTACTTACTCATACGGCATTTTCTTCTGGCGACTTTGGAATGTTAAGTTACTTTGATTTTCACAAAGACAAAGACGTGGTAACTTATGACGACAATAAAAACAGCATATCATATTTTTATGGAAAGAAAAGGTGAATGAAGACAACTCTGTAACATTTATAGTCTTGGGTGCTAGGATTCAAATTAGAAGTTATTGCTAACAAAAATGATAACAATCAACCAAAAAACTGAGTTGAGTCACTTATTCAGCTAATGATGTCACGTAATTTTGCCTCAATCATTAAATCAAAATATATACTTACCATTTTAACTGAACAAAATTATGAGTCAGTATAAATTAAAAACCAAAGAGTTAATTTTTTCAGAAATGTTAAAAATTCAGAAAGCACTTGTTCGACATTTTGAAACTTCGCTTGGCATGACTGAAGCCGATGCCCAAATAGACGCAGAGGCAGGTTTTGGTGGTGAAGCCGAAGCTCGCCGAGAGGCAAGCATGGAGATATTGGAGGCTGAAGCACCTCATTATGAGCAAAATATCCACGACCTCCACTTACTCGAAAACCTGGTAGCACACTTAGAAGAAGCTATTCAAATAGCACCTGGCGCAGTGGTACTGACTGACTCTCTTAATTTTGTAATTGGTGTGAGTATGCCAACTTTTGACGTTGAGAATAAAACTTATATTGGTATCTCAACCCATGCACCTATTTATGCTTCTTTGGTTAACAAACAAATAGGCGACACCATACACCTCGGAGAGCAGTCCTATCTTATTGAAGATATCTTTTAAGGACAATAATAAATTGATTATACAAATTATTACATCAAAAATTTATTTTTTTTGATACTTTGTAAGAATTTGCATTTTGATGGGTGAAGTAATAGACCAGTGTTTTAATCCTTTATACAACGAACAGAAAAACCATAACCCTTAGGGTAGTTGGAACTGGATATACTTGCGACACTAGTACCCAGATACCTGTACAAAACATTATCTATGCTAAAATCAGTAGAACTCCACCATACACTGTAAAAGCCTATATTTTCGAATGGCCCATTCCTGTTACGAAATCCGCTTGGAAGGCCTGTGAAGCCACTATCGTTGGTAGCACCAGCATTAGCGTCTAACCAATGCATATTGCCTATTTCTTTCAATGGGCCTCCTGCCACAGCATCCCCCCCCAGACAATTGGCCAGGGTAGTCCATTCAAAATTCGTAGGGATATGCCATCCTTCAGGTGCCAAGCCACGAGGGTCTTTTACAGCATACCAATTGTATAATTTGCCGTAAATAGGTCCATTAGCGGCATCATTATTTGTATAGCACCATGCGCCCGTAGTGAGGGCAGCCCAAGCTGTTGGGTCTGTAACTTGGGGTATAGGGTCGCCATTGCGATAGGTGGTTACCTCAAGGTTTTTGCTCATCCAGCTTTGGCAACAGATGGTTATAGCTGGGTAGTAGGGTAAAGAAGTTATAGCATTTGAGTTCATTTCTTTCCAAACCAAGCCATCAAAATACCAAAATGATTTGGTTTGAGTATCAAATACATTTAGGCCTTGCGCAGGTGCTGCTATGCCTGTTCGTTGGGCGGTAGTCATTCTGGGTATTAACAAACCCTTGCTGGTACTACTTACATCCAACATAGCAGAAGTATTGGGTGGCGTGTTTGTGGCAGATATGCCCAGTTGAGTAAAACTTTTTTCTGCAATAAAAATTAGCATAATTATTGGGTAAATTTTAAATGCATTTTTCATTTTATTGGTATTTAGTTTTGAGCTAATTTAATTTATTATTTTAACATTATAATCCAGTAAAATTTTATTATTTGGCAGTAAAAATAAAGATTTTAATTTGCTTCAACAATAATCCTAGTTAACTTTAGTGGCAATCAGAAAATAATCATTTTTGTTGTGTTTCACCTAGGCAGATATTTCAACTTTTGAAATACTTATTATGCAGAAAATCAGTGAGTTGTCTCTTCAAATAGAATAATTTTACAAAGTGCCTAAAAAAACATAAAATGGAAAATAAGAACAAAATTTCAACTATTGTATTCTCAGTGTATATCCTGCTGGTTTTCTATGTTTTTGGTGGTGGTATAGTAAATTCGTTAGTCGCTTATAAGACGTGGCGTGCAGTTGGCGAAAATGAATTTCCTGAATTTCATCATATTGATAGTAAGCTAATTATACCGCTATTTGTTATTTTCTTTTTCTTATCCTTCATTCCTCAGATTTTATTATTCTGGTTTCGACCTATGGTTATACCCAAGTGGTTGGTCTGGTCAGCTTTACTTTTTAATTTTATAACGCTAGTTTCAACTATCACCATTCAAATCCCAATTCAGGTTGAGCTCGATAAAAAGTTTTCATTAGAATTAATTGAACGACTCATTTCAACCGATTTTATTTATAGAAGGGTACCCATGTTTTTAATGGCCATAGTAAATTTTATAATGTTATATAAAGTGGTAAAAAATGCTATTAATGAGCCAAACCTTTCAACATTGGATTAAAAATTTTAATTTTAATAATAATTTCTTAGCTTAGCGCCTTGGTTGGTAAAACAATAAGTTAAAGCCAATCTTGCGGTTGTTCTTTCTTTTCGGCCTACCACGTATCTAACTTCTCCTTTTTTGACATCTGCTCTTGAAAACATTAAATTACTAGACAGCTCTTCCCTCGAAGGAGTTTCTCAAAGAGGACTTTGGAACCTTCAGAACACAAAAATTAAAGGCAAAAACAAAGCTGAAAGCTGAAATGGGCAGAAAAACAAAAATAGAAAATAAGGTTAGGCTTCCCCGTTGTCGTTGGTAGGCCATTCGCTGTCATAAAAGCCAATACTCAAAAGAGGAAATGGAAAAATGGATAGATACTGAAATCAAAGACAAAAGCAATACGCTGTACTTTAGAAAATTTGTCACCGCCAATTGGGTTTCAAAGGATTTTATATCAAAATAATTCTTGTTTCTTTACCGCCTTTTAATTTTTTCCAAGCTAGAGTATTTCTTTAAAACCAATCCAAACCCTTCATCAATTCGGCGATAAGTATGCCCCAGTAAGTGCCAGTTGCATTGCCTAAAGCACCAACCAAAATGCCTGGTAATGTCAAATCGCCTCTATTTAAGCTTCTTGAAAGTGCCATAGCTGAGGTTGATCCGCCTACATTTGCTTGTGATGCGATAGATATTATGTCCCAATCCATTTTTAATAAAAATCCCAAACCGAATATAATTAGGCCGTGCACAAAAACTAAAATGGTTACGAATGCTAGCAATGTAATGGCCAAGCTTCCATCTTTCATTAATGCTGGTATATCGCAATATGCCCCCACAACGGCCAAAAACAAATAAACGCCTAATAATCCTAATAGTTTATGGCCTTTCAAATGATTGATAGCTGGTATTTGGGCCAATAGCAAAGCGATAGTGGTGAGCCATAAAATTGTGGGTATTTGGGGTATTTTGCTGCTCAGCCAAGTCGAAATTAAGATTGCTGTAAAACTAAGTACTATTAAAAAGGCAATATCAAAAGGTTTTACCGTTTCAGAATCACTCATAAACTTATTTTCATCTATGACATTTTTTTCACTTTTTTCAATTTGCTTAACTCTAGGCAGTATTTTATTGAATATTTGGGGCAAAGATAGTGTTGCAATTACCCAAATGGCAGTAATGATATTATCAGCCACTGTTGCAGCTGAAAAAAGGCTGCCTTGTTGAGAAACACCATAATGAAGTGCTACTGCATTGAAATTTGTACTTCCCCCAATGTAAGTACCTGTGTACATACCTCCCAAAGCATGATAATATTCACCAATTGCAGCTTTCCCATTCACAGCCCACATTGCAATTAAAGCGCCTGCCATAGTAGCAAATGAACCAATCAAAAACATAATTACCATTGGTTTGCCAGCTTTTTTAAGGCTATTT
>JANMZR010000231.1:0-4970 GCA_031383555.1 Cytophagaceae bacterium
GTTACCTGCCTGGAGACCAGGCAGGTATGAATTACAAAATTTTTCAAAAAATATCCAATTTTTAAATGCATTTGATAATCAAAACATACAGCTTTCTTGTAAAAAAATAAGTAAAGAATGTTGGGAAATTATTTCCCCAAAAGGGGAAATAACTATCAAATACTCGTATTATGCTAATAAAATAGATGCCGGTAATAGCTATGTTGATGAAAAGATTTTTTATATAAATTTTGTGAATTGCATTCTATATTTGGTAGGAAAAATTGATTGCCCATTAATTATTTCTATTAATTTGCCCCCCAATTGGTTTATAGCGAGCGCACTTTCATTTGAAAAAAAACAAAACAATAGGCATGCGAAAGTAAAATCATATTATGAATTGTATGATTCGCCAACAATAGCTAGTTTAGCTTTCACAGAAGAAAATTATTTTGTTGGTAAGGTGAAATTCACTATTCAGATAATTGGGAATTATTTGCCCAACTGGTCTAAAATTATTGAATTGTTTAAAGCTTTTACAGAATTTCAAATTGGGATTATGGGTGATTTCCCAACGCAAAGGTATAATTTTATTATTTGGATAATACCAAACGCCTATTACCATGGTGTGGAACATGGAAGCTCAACAATGATTGTATTAGGACCTGATTCGGAGGGCGATAACTTACTTTCAGACCTTTTGGGAGTTTCAAGTCATGAGCTATTTCATGCCTGGAATATTTGTAAAATAAGGCCTCAAAACCTACTACCTTATGATTACACCAAAGAAAATTATTTCGATACCGGTTTTGTTGTGGAAGGAGTGACCACTTATTTGGGTGATCTTTTTTTATTGCACGCTGGTGTGATCACAAAAGATGAATATTTCAAAGAATTGAGCGCTATTTCAATACGTCATTTTATAAAAGACGGCAAAGCAATGCAATCTATTGTGGAGTCTTCAATGGACTTATGGGTGGATGGTTATTCGGAAGGCATACCAAATAAAAAGGTTTCAATTTATAATAAAGGGGCATTGCTAGCGCTAATACTTGATTTGAAAATTAGAAATAAGACAAATCACCAGTATAGTTTGTACTCTATAATGAAAGAAATGTGGGAAAAATTTGGGAAAATGGGAATCGGGTACCTTTTATCAGATTATAAATTAATAGCAGAAAATATTTATGATGGTTTATTAGATGACTATTTTTCAGCTTGTGTTTTTGGCAATGTTTCATTAGAAAAAAGCTTAAATTCAACGTTGAAAAATTTTGGCTTAAAACTAATTTGGGTAAATGAATCATCAACTATTATTGCCGAAATTAAAAATCCAACCAAATTCCAAAAAAACAATTTAGAAAAATTTTTAACTAACAATTCCCTTGCTACTATTTGACGATAATTATTTCATGGAAATGGCCTTTAATCAGGCCTTATTAGCTTTAGAAGCGGGTGAAGTGCCAGTTGGTGCGGTAATGGTAAGTCAAAACAAAATTATCGCTAAAGCCTATAATCAAACTGAAACACTTACCGATGTAACTGCCCATGCCGAAATATTGGCAATTACTTCAGCAGCCCAATATTTAGGAGGTAAGTACTTAAAAGACTGTACTTTATATGTAACACTTGAGCCTTGCATCATGTGTGCTGGAGCTTTATATTGGGCACAATTGGGCAAACTTGTCTTTGGAGCCAAAGATCCCAAGCGGGGTTTTACACAAACACAACCTTTGGTAACGCACCCCAAAACGTTAATTAGGTATGGTATAATGGAGGAGGAATGTGAAGAACTTTTGAAGAATTTTTTCAAAAATTTGCGAACCTAATTTATATGTTAGATGTTAGAATTTAGATGCTAGAATTTTTGAAAAAAGATTACCATCACTTTTTTTACTTTACTTAAAATTTTTATTCGCAGAATCCTGCGAAAATTAATCTGTTTTATATTTTACATTATTCTTAAAATTCAATTAATATGGCTTTTGTATTAGACCCCCTTCCTTATGCCAACAATGCGTTGGAGCCCCATTTTGATGCACTCACAATGGAAATCCATCATGATAGGCATCACAATGCGTATGTAACAAACTTGAATAATGCGCTAGCAGGCACCGAGCATGAAGGTAAAAGTATTGAAGCGCTTTTGGCAAATATTAGTCAATTGCCAGCGCCTATTCGTAATAACGGAGGTGGTCATTATAACCATACCTTGTTTTGGAATATACTTTCGGCTTCTGGAGGTGGGCAACCATCAGGCACTTTAGGTGATGCTATCACTGCAACTTTTGGCTCGTTTGATACCTTCAAGGACGATTTTAAAAAGGCTTCAATTGGTCGCTTTGGCTCAGGTTGGGCGTGGCTAGTGGTTAAGGCTGATGGTACTTTGGTCATTTCTTCAACACCCAATCAAGACAACCCCTTAATGGACGTTGCCGATGTAAAAGGCACTCCAATTTTAGGCCTTGATGTATGGGAGCATGCCTATTATCTAAAGTTTCAGAATAAGCGTCCCGATTTTGTTGATACTTTTTGGAATGTAGTAGATTGGGAGGCAGTGGCAACTAGGTATGCCGCAGCAAAATAATTGAGATCATGAAAAAGGTTGGTGAATATTTCGAATAATTTCATTGATTATTTGAGATTTACCAACCTTTTTCTTAATTTTGCAATTCAAATTACACGGAGATTGTAGCTCAGTTGGTTAGAGCGCTGGTTTGTGGTGCCGGAGGTCGTGGGTTCGAGACCCATCAGTCTCCCTTGTTTTTTAAAGCCTTTTCGTAAGATTGGGCTTTTTTTATGAGATTTCATTTTATAATTAATCAATTTTGGTTTACTTCATTGATACTCTTCAACGCCTCTTTGAGAAACACATAAAATACATAAAATTAATTTTATGTATGATGTATTTAGTTGGTTTTTTGGGCCTTCTTATTCCCGAAACTAGAGCTATTTTTATAAAACTTACGCCATTTAACTTATGGGTTTCGTTGATTTTACTATTAATTTTTCATGAAAATTGGTCATTGAAAGCCGGGTTTACATTTTTTTCGATATTTTCAATAGGCTATTTCATAGAAGTATTAGGCGTAAAAACTGGATATATTTTTGGAAATTATAAATACGGAAATACCTTAGGGACTCAATTTTTTGATGTTCCAATAGCCATAGGTGCAAATTGGCTTATATTAACTTACTCAGTTTCTTATTTCACTTTAAATATTTTCAATAAATACATAAGAAGTAAAATGTTTATTGGCATAATTGCTAGTTTCATTATGGTTTTATTAGATTATTTTATTGAACCAACTGCTGTAAAGTTCGATTTTTGGAATTGGAATAATAATAACATACCATTTCAAAATTATTTTGCTTGGTTTTTAGTAGGGTTTGCCCTAAATTATTTTACTTTACACCAAAATATTTTGCAGAAAAACAAAATTGCTAGTTTATTGTTATCATTACAATTACTTTTTTTTGTATGCCACAATTTTTTCATTAACACTTAGAAGCCTCAATATAGCCATAAAATATGTCAAGTTATTCAATAAGAGATTTAGAGCAACTTTCCGGGATAAAAGCACATACTTTACGCATTTGGGAGCAACGCTTTAAACTAATTAAGCCTAGCAGGTCTGATACTAACATTAGAAATTATGACACCTCTCAGCTAAAGTTGATCTTAAATGTTGCATTACTTCGTAATCATGGTATAAAAATATCAGAAATTGCAAAATGCTCAAATGAACAAATAGAAAGTAAAGTCTCTGAAATTTCAAATAAGCAGCTTAATTATCCCGACCAAATTCAAGCACTTACGACCTCCATGTTGGAGTTAAATGAAGATAAATTTGAAGAAATATTAAACGCAAATATTGAAAAATTTGGCTTTGAAAACGTTATGGTTAATATAATCTACCCATTTCTTTCAAAAATTGGAATTTTGTGGATTACGGGTGCCATTGGGCCCGCACAGGAGCATTTTATGTCAAGCTTAATAAGGCAAAAAATATTTGTAGCTATTGATGGCTTGCCGAAACCAAAAGATAAAGTTTCAAAAGCAATTATACTTTTTTTGCCTGAAGGTGAATACCATGACATTGGGCTATTATTTGCTAATTACATTTTTAAGTCAAGGGGTCTAAAAGTTATTTATTTGGGTCAGTCACTGCCTATTAGTGAACTCACTTTTGCAATAGATTTTTATAAAGCCAACTTTATTTTTACTGCAATAACTTCATCACCAAATGCTGAAAAAGTACAACCATTTTTAGAAGATATTTCAAAGAAATTTGAGAAAATAAATATTTTTGTTACTGGCTACCAAGTAATTAACAAAAAGCTCAATTTCGAAAAAAACGTAACGTTAATTTCAACAGTTGAGGAGCTACAAAAAATTGTAAAATGGTTTTGACAATCTGTAATCCGATTGAAAATCTGAGTTTTTATAGGGGCTAAAATTTTTAGAAAGCCATTCAAAAGACGAATGAATTGTATTTTAATTTCGAATATATTGTTCTAAAAAGTTTATATGATCTTTTTGGTCGACTATTATAGAGTTTACAATATCACCAATGCTTAAAATGCCCACCACACGATTATTTTCAATGACAGGTAAATGCCTAAATTTCATTTCTGAAAATATTTGCATACATTCATTTATATTCGCTGATTTGTCAACAGTAATTACTTTTGGAGTCATTATTTCAGAAATGGTGGTGGTTTTAGCGGAACGACCAGCAATAATTCCTTTTCTTGCATAGTCTCTTTCTGAAAAAATACCAACTAAAGCATCATCCTTTAAAACTACTAATGCTCCAATTTTTTTTTCATTCATCAATAAAAGGGCATCAATTACCATAGTTTCAGGTGAAACACTCCATACATTTGACTGCGGTTTATCGGTTAATAGTTTGGCTACAGATTTCATCAGTGTATAATTTAGAGTCTAAAATTTTATTTATTTAAAGTTGTAATAAATGCTGATTTCA
>JANMZR010000235.1:0-6364 GCA_031383555.1 Cytophagaceae bacterium
ATAGAGTGTGGCAATAAAAGCATGATCTTGAGGAAGGTCGATATGAGGGACGCCTGATTTGAAAAAAGCCAATTGGAAATCTTGCATTTCTTGCCAATTAATAACTTCGGTATAAAGGTCAAGCCTCAATTTATCAATCATTACATTGATATTATTTACTGCTAATTCTGAGTTCCAGCCCCCATCCACATGAAATACTAATGGTCTCAAACCAAGCTCTTTTACCGCTAAATGGAGCATAAAAGAGCTATCACCACCACCACTCATGCCCATTATACAATCAAAATCACGATTTTTACCATCTTCTTTTATTTTTTTTGCAATTTTATCTAAAGCCCTTCTCCCCTTTTCATCTGTATGCCAATTGGGTAATACATTTTCCATATAATCATGACAATGATCGCAAACTCCTAATGAATCAAAGCTGATTTTTGAATCTGAAGTGTCCATTACACAATTTGTACAGATTTGGTAGTTTCCTAAATTTACATTTTCAAGATATCTTAATGGTTCAATTTGTTGTTTTGTAAATAGTTTTAACCAAGAAACAATAGAAATTAAACTTAGAATTGTATATGTGCCATCTATTTTACCCTTTAGGTTGTCACTTATTAATTTATGAACCGTTTTGACATTAAATATTTTAGCTTGATCTAATGTTATTGAATTTAGATTTTCATTTATATATTCTTTAAGTTCATTTCTTGACCATTCTCTAATTGGTGTGCCAAAGCCCGATTTTGACCTATAAATAACCTCTTTAGGTAAATATCTTTCCATTACTTTCTTAAGAAGATATTTTGTTACATTGTTTTTTAATTTTAAATTTGGTGGTATTTTAGTGCTAAACTCTACTAAATCTTTATCTAAAAAAGGCACTCTAACTTCAACACCCTCAGCCATACTTAATTTATCGGTATAATTCAAATTGTGATCAACCAAGAAATATTTCAACTCCCAAAAAAGCATTTGATTTAATTCTGATTTTTCATTTGGTATATTTTCTAAGGAATTTATTAATATATTTTCGGGATTGTAACTTTCAATTGACTTTCGAAAACTGTCTTTAAATAGATTTTTATTGATATCAATATTCACCCATCCAAAATATCCAGCCATTCTTTCAAGTTTCGATTTTTGAATATTTGAAAGTACTTTTTTAATCCTCCTAATAAAACTTGAATTAGATTTGAACAATGAATTTTTTGATATTCTATTTAAAAACTTCCTAATTGGAAGTGGAATTTGTTCAAAATATTTTTCAAAAATTAATGCTTGATGACGCCGATATCCTGAAAATAGATCATCTCCTGCAGCCCCGCCTAATAATACCGTATATCCTTGTTTTCTAGCTATTTTACTAATATTTAGCACATGAAGTGGGGCTGTATCAGCTTGTGGTTCATCTAAATGATAAATCATTTTATCAAAATCCCTAATAATATCCACTTTACCATCTACAATTTCAAGTTCAACATCTAAATGTTCGGCAACTTGCTTTGCATAGGCAAGGTCATTAGTAAATCCCTCATCGTTAATATCGCCATAGTCTATTGTGAAACACTTTAATTTTTTTTGTGGCATTGCTTTCTTTGCCATTGCTACCACAGCACTTGAGTCAAGTCCCCCTGAAAGAAAAAAGCCAACTGGTACATCAGAAATTAATTGCCTTTTTACGGCATTGAAAAGTAAGGTATCTAATTCATCTATTAACTCTTCTTCAGACTTATCAAAATATTTACCATTAAACGGGATTTCATAATATTTTTTTATTTTAATGGTTGATTTACCTTTACTATTTATCAATTCAACAGCATTGAACTTTAATAAATGGCCAGGTAATAATTTTTTAACATATTTGAATGGTGTATTGTTGCCTGGGCTGTAAAGAAAGTGAATATAACTAATAAGCGATTCATTATTTAATGTTTCATCAAAATCAGGAATTACTTTTAATGCTTTTATTTCGGAAGAAAAGGCCAAATAATTGCCTTTTTGATAGTAATATAATGGTTTTACTCCAAATTGATCTCTAACCAAAATACAATCGAAAGTTTGAGTATTGTAAATAGCCAAAGCAAATATGCCATTTAGCATATTAAATATTTTATCACCGTATTCTATATAGCCATAAAGTATTGTTTCAGTATCGCTAGTTGATATGAAGGGGTATTTATTTTTTATGGTTTCTCGTATTTCCCAATGATTGTATATTTCACCATTGTATATAATACAATATTGGCCATCAGCAGTGAACATGGGCTGTTTGCCATTTTCGGTGAGGTCTTGGATGGCTAAGCGCCTATGACCTAAAGCAATATATTCATCTATAAAAATACCAGAGCCGTCAGGACCTCTATGGGCTATTTTGGCAATACTTTCATGAATTAAATCTTTATTTTCATTTGTTACAAAACCTGATATTCCACACATAATATTTGTTTTTACCTTCTCAACATTTTTTCCAGCCCCAAAAGGGTCATCACTTTAGCTCCAAAACTAAATAGTGATTCTTGATTTTTATAGTCTTTATAGGTTTTATTTGGCAAATCCATAAATGCCTGTAATTCAGAAACTTTAATGCCTAATTTGGTGGCAATATATTCAAAATCATGCTTTACAGTTTCAACATCAATAGCAGGAAATTCTAATTTTTTTATTGCCTCTTCTTTTGTTAATTGTTTAGTAAGAATAAGGCTTGAAAATTGTACTCTTCGGGTATCGAAACCAAATTTACTGGGAAGCCAATAGCCTTCATAAAACCTAGTGAACCGAGACTCAAAATGTTTTTGTGGATAGGGCTGCCAACCATATTCTTTTTTCAAAAATTGCATAGCCTCTTCTTTGATATAAGGCAAAAAATTAAGAGGTTTTACAACTTGGATATTTTTAAAATACCTTAAATAAACTTTATGCCTTAAAATAGGGCTGAAGGGATAGTTTTTTAATTTAATTGTGCCAAATTTTTTATGGATATCGTTAATTTGAGCCATATCAGTACCAAAATAAAAAAATTCTTTAGGATTATTGGTGCATTCTGTGGAGAAATTACCGCCATTAAGTATATATTTGATGTTGTATTTATCAGCAAAATTATAAAGTGTAGCAACAAATGCATGATCTTGAGGCAAATCGATGTGCGGAACTGATGATTTGAAAAATGCCAATTGAAAATCTTTCATTTCTTCCCAATCGATAACTTCGGTATAGAGGTCAAGGCCTAATTTATCAATCATTACCTCAATATTTTTTACAGCAAGTTCTGAATTCCAACCTCCATCAACATGAAATACCAGTGGGCGAAGGCCGAATTCTTTAACAACCAAGTGCAGCATATATGAGCTATCGGCGCCGCCACTCATGCCCATAATACAATCAAAATCACGCCCTTTGCCATCCACTTTGATTTTATCAATAATTTTTTCAAGATTTTTCCGACCCACTTCAGAAGTATCCCAAACAGGTAAAATATTTTTATAAAAATTTTGACAATGGTCACAAACCCCATTTTCATCAAAACTAATTGCTGAATCTGATGTGTCCATCACACAAATTGAACAGATTTGGTAAGGGTGCATTTTTTTATAAATTCAATTTAATACAAATGAGTATTCACAAAAACTATCGGCGATTGAATATAGTTTATAATTATTTTTTTCTAAAAATTTTATCATCTTTTCTGTTTTTATATTGCCAATTTCAGGAAAAAAATGATGGAATTCAACCAAAAGTTGTTTGGGATAAATATTTTCTGATACCATATTTTCAATTACTCCATATTCAAAACCTTCAATATCCATTTTCAATAAATCAATATTGGTATGCCCTAAATCCTTGAGAATTGATTTTAAACATTTGGATTGTACAAGAATTTCTTTACTCGTTTTGTGTTTGATTATTGTGTGCGATACGTTGTTTTCATTTGTTGGGCTATAGAAAGTTAACTCTCCATCAGTTGCTGCAAGTGCTAATGGAATATATACCAGTTTTTCAGGTAAATTTTGTTTTGAAAGCCAGTTGACCACCTTTGGAGTAGGGTCAAAACCAAAAACGGTACAATTATATTTGTTTATTATTGAAAGATCGAAGGAGATGTCTTCACCTAAACCAAACGAATAAACAATGCTATCTTTCGAAAGGGAATTTTTGAGAATATTCCAGCCTCCATAAACTGTACCATGCCTTTCTAAATTAGCTTTAATATGTATTTTAGCATTAGGTGGATTTTTAAAATAAAATCTATAATATCTTTTTATCTTTTCAAGCATTTAATTTTGTATTAAAAAGATTCAAAACTGTTGTTAAAAATAATTTCTGAGAGTAAAATTCTATGCTATATTTATAATTGAATATGCCTA
The DNA here is from genome assembly GCA_031383555.1 of Cytophagaceae bacterium. GTDB lineage: Bacteria > Bacteroidota > Bacteroidia > Cytophagales > Spirosomataceae > JANMZR01. The sequence continues at coordinate 4,359 of JANMZR010000235.1, forward strand.
TATCTTTTAAAATATTTCTATTAATCAACATTTGTTCAATTTTTTTTTTTAAGGCCATAGTTGACTTTTTTTCAACTTCAAACCCATTGATACCGTCTTTAAAAATATTGCGAATACCGCTATGATTTGTTGTAACTACTACACATCCACCAGCCATAGCTTCAATAATACTAAAAGGTTGTCCCTCGTATGGATAATAGGTTGGAAGGCAAAAAATATGAGCTTTATGAAATAAATCCTTTTTATTTTTACCTGCTACAGAACCATGATAATGAAGGTTCGGAAAATTCTCTAGCTTTTTTAAAAAATGAAATTTTTCATTTTCGGTTTCAAATGCACCAGCAAAGTCGATAGTAATCTTATTTTTTATTTCAACATCCAACATAGAATAGGCTTCCACTAATTCATTGTGTCCCTTTCCAAAAAGCATATTACTTAAAAATAATATTTTTAAAGGAACAATATTGCCAAATTTACTCTCTATTTGGTTCTTATCAGAAAATAAGAAATCTTCAGCAAAATTTGGAATTATATGAATCCTGCTAGAACTTATGACATTTGAAAAGGATTGAGCTTGCGTATTACCCTCAACTATAACCGCTCTAATTTTTGAGACAAAGTATTTATTTATTTTAAAAATCCATCCGTTATTGGGGCTTAAAATATTTTTCATTTCAGCCCCACCCAACATATGAATAATTATTTTTGATAAATTCATTCTACAAAAATGATATATAAATAAATCTCTTACGTTTCCCAAAAACGATTCTGCAACCGTCAAATAAATTAAATCATAATTTCTTTGTTGCCTATAAATCTCAACCAAAATATTGAATATATCGAAAAATCTTTTGATATATAATTTAGATCCTATATTATTTTTACTTAAATCAATAATATTTACCTCATGGCTTTTACGTAATTCATTCACCAAAACCTTAACTGGCAGTTGATTACCGTTCAGTGTGGCTGTTGCAAAATTCTTTGGCAAGGGAGCTATTACAAGTATTTTCACTAAATTTTACTGATTATTTACCAAATTTACCATTTGAGTAAATCTTTGATACATTATTTCTGAATTATATTTATTTCTGGCAAGCTCCAATACATTAATTCTCATATTGTCCAAAACTTTTTCCTTTTCAAATAAATCAATAATTTTTGCGGAAAGATCTGTATAATTGTCAATTTCAAAAGTCACCCCCGTTTTTTCACTTTCAAAAGCGACAAATTCCGGTCCGTGTAGTTTATCTATATTATGAGTGATTACGGGTAAGCCGAAACCAAATGCTTGCATTATGCTAAGGCCTATACCAGCCGGATGTACAAAAAAACTTGATGAAAGAAACCATGGGCACTGTTCACTTTCTTCGTAAAGTTCACCAAGAAAAATAATATTATCAGTTAACGTATTTTCAATTGCGAGTTGCTTAAAGCTTTCTGTGAGTATTCCATCTCCAATGCATATCCATAAAATATTTGGCTTTTGGGCCTTAATTAGTTTAAGCGCTTTTATAACCAGCGTGTAGTTATTTTTTTCAATCAATCTTCCACAAGAAATAAAAATTGGTCTACCCAATAAACCCTTCTCTTTTTTAAATTGCGTTAGTTTGGATTCATCCCACTTTTCCATTTCAGAATCAATTTTTTTTTGATTCAAACCATTATTCATTGCCAAAATATTTTTATTTCTGAAGCCCGGATAAGATTTCAATTTTTCAATATCCAAATCATTATATAAAAAGTGGTTTTTAAATATTCTTAGCCAACATATTCTGATTTTTTTGGTAGTGGTATTATTTAAATGAGAGTGAACCATACTCCACATAACAACTTTTTTATTTATCAATTGTAAAAATGTTGCAAAAAATGCATGACTCGCTATTCTAGGATTTCCATCGATAAATATTACATCGGCAGATTTTATTATTTTTAAAAAGGGCAAAAATTGCCAAATGAGTAAACCTTTTTTAAAAGTATAATTGGGCACTGTTAATATATTTTGG
>JANMZR010000269.1:0-5783 GCA_031383555.1 Cytophagaceae bacterium
CATTTTTCTTCTTTTAATCTGTGCCATCCAATGTTGGCGTTTGGTAAGAACATTGGTCGCATGGCGGCGACATCATAATTGCCGGCTGCTTCCAGAAATTTTTCAACTACTGCTTTTACAGCGGTCTCATCTTCTGGGGTTTTTCCATTATCGGCTAAATTGGATATCAAGTTTTGTGCAAATACAGTTCCCGATAAGAGCATTGCAATAAAAAGTAGATTAATTTTTTTCATAGTGGAAAAATGTTGTTTATAAATTTTTTCAAAAAAATGTATCCCCCACAAACCGAACAAACGCCAGCCAAACTCCTGTATAGCGGGCATGAAAGTTAATTATATTCAAAAGAATTACGATAGATACAATAATAAAAGGAATCGGGTTATTCCTCTTCAAAATATCATTTACTAAAAAAATCGCTGATATTAAAGCACTGACATATAAGGGTATAAAAAAATCATACGGTTCAATTGCTGTTCCAAAACTGTGTTGCAAAATTCTGCTGAAAATAGCTATTGCCATTGGAAACGAACTGGCAATCATATATCGCTTGTGTTTAGCAATGTCTTTTTTATTGATGACTGCAAGCAAGTAAAAAATAGCAAAACTTATTAATTCAATAATGGTTACTGCTTGTAATTCAGCTACTTCTTTAAAATCTATTTTGTTTACCGTGCTGAGATAGCCCAAACGCATTACTAAGAACATGGAAATTATCATAAGCGGTGCTATTAGGTAAGAAATTTTACCAATAAGTCTATGAATACTGTCTTTGCCTTTAAGAATAAGAAAAGGTTGCAAGACCAGCATAACCATCCAAGAAACCATTAAAACTCCATGCTTATGATGCAACCAGTTGAATTGATTGAACGCTGGAAAATACTTTAAATAGGTGGGGTGGAAGCCAATTTGTAGGGCAATAAAAAGTAGCACCATACCGAAAATGATGGCTTTGGTATTTGTCGAGTCAGTTTGATTTATTTTATCTTGTTTCATTTAATAAGTTGGTTTTTTAAAAGTTAATTAGAGAAAATAGGGAGGGGTGCTTCAATAATTTTTAGCTTACCCCAAACAAATAATTACTTAACCATCAGTCCCTTTGTCCATAATGGGGCTCCGTCTTCCCATTTATTGTTTGTCAACCTAATTTTTTTACCAGAGCTAATATGTATGGCAAATATTTCTCCGTAGATCTGAGGCCCAAAAATCACATTTTGAACTAATGGCTCTTCGTCATTAATGCCGCCTTCTTCTGAAGTGTAAATTATCCATTCTCCATCGGGAGAAAAATGTGGATGTGCATCTTGCCCCTTATCCGTGGTTATTCTCTTTGCTTCGCCCCAGGTGTCATTCTTATTCAAAGAAATAATGAAAATATCCATTGTTTTTACTTTACCTTCTATGTCAGTGCCTAGGCGATCAGAGCAGAATGCAATCTTATCGCCTTGAGGAGAAATAATTGGAAAATTATCTCTGTGGTCATCTGATGTAAGATTTTTAACGTTCTTTCCTTGCTGTAGATAAATATCGAAATGACCACTTCTGCCACTTCTAAAAACGAGTTTTGATTTATCGGCCGTTATATCGCCAAAACCATCATTGAAATCGGAGGTGGTAATTCTGGTTGTTTTTAATGAATTTATATCAAGAGAGAATACATCGCCTTGATTCAATGGCCCCCCTCTGAAATTGCCAACCGTGTAGATGATTTCACCGCCAGCTGGGTTAAATTTAGTGTCGATTACCATCCCATTTAAAGGATTATAATTTGATGGCTTTATAAAGGAATAAATGGGCTTGGCAGTATTCGTTTTGTAATTAACCTCATAAAATTGAATCGGAATCTCAATTAACTTGGGGAGGATTAATATTAGGAAAATTGTACTTGCAAAATTTACGATTAAAATACTCCTTAATTGTTTGAATAATATTCCGTTGCTCTTGACATGTGCCATACCAATACCGACTACTAAGCATACTGCTGTTATTGCGAGGTAACCACGCATTGTATTGATTGGAGCAAGTTGAATTATAAAGAAATAGTACAGTACAAATGCTATTAAAACAATAATTGCAACGGCCATAATATTGAAAATCAGGAACGAAAAGGGCGGTGTTTCGCTTTGTTTTTCTTTCGCTTTTTTAAGGTTGCGATTACCTAATACAATAAAGAATATGTAAATAAGCAAAATGACCAATAAACTGTAAGCCCAAGGAGTGATTGTGTCTGCTAGTCCTCTCACATCCGAATGGTCAAAAATAAGTGTGCTGTTATTGGGGTTTGGAGGAGCAGCAAATGCTCTTCTGACAGCGTACAAATCTACTTGTTTTGAATTTAGTGGTTTTGAATAAGGAGACCCTTTAACTAACAAATCGCCTTCAAAACCTCCCAGATTATACGGCATTTCGGGTGGAGGTTGCCCTCCATAAAAAGTCATCATTCCATTTTTATGAATCTTAGCTCCTAAAAGATTTTTCGAAGAATTGAATAACGAATCTACTTTTTTAGATTTAATGTTTAAACTCATTAACCTAAACGCCTCATTTTTGAAAGTAGTAAAGACTAAAATAGAATCATTCAAAGGTGACGGTGAAATGGCATTTATGCCTTCAGGCGAAATGACTAATTGATTTCCACCATCAAGATTCATCGAATATATTCTATACGCATCTCTTGGCCCGCCGTAAAAAAATATCTTTTTCCCATCAGCTGAATAACTCGGGCTGCCATTCCAAAAGTCATTTTTAGTTAATCTTGTTTGATTCTCTCCATTGATATTCATACTGTAAATATTGCCGGTTCGGCTCATAGCAAATACAAATATTGGATGGGCTTTAATTGGATGATTACGATCGCTTGAAAATACGATTTGAGACCCATCAGGTGAAAAAGAAGGTCTGAAATCGCCTCCTTTATCATTTGTGAGATTTACTGCATCTTCAACATTTAATTTCTCCTTAGGATGAAACGGAAGCCTGTAAATATCTGATTGCCCTTCATGGGTTGAAGTAAATACAATCCAATTACCATCTGGTGAGATTGCCGCTTGATCTTGCATGGAGGATTCATGGTCTATGAACAGAGGAGTTTCACTTTTATTTTCCAGAGATTTGATGAAAATTTTAGGATTGCCTAATCGCTCCGAAGTAAAAACAATCCATTTCGCATCAGGGCTGATCAACGGATTATAATCTAGCGCTTGGTGTGTAGTAACTTGATTAATTTTTTTTGTTTGAGCATCAGCAATCCAAATGTCCCAACCCTGTGGTCTATAAGAAGAAAAGAATACACGTTCATTGCCAATTTGACTAAAAGCAAATGGAGCAGTAAAAATAAATGCAATCAAAAAAAAGATCTTATTTTTCATACTAATAATTGGTTTACAAAATAGAGGAAATATCGAGAGAGGGTGCTTTTTACTTCAACTCAAAATCCCAAATAGGTTTAACGCCACGCAAATGTTCAACAAAATAATTCCACCTCTTTTTAGTGAAATAATCGTTGTAAATGCCTTGATAGCCATGCCGTTGGCTTGGTAAAATCAACATATCAAATTCTTTATTGTTTTTTATCAAGGCTTCTGCTAACTTAAACGTTGCCGAAGGATTCACGTTTTCATCTATGCCGCCATGTGTAATCAACAATTTGCCTTTCAGTTTGCCTGCCATTGTGATATTCGATACTTCATGATAAGTGGAATCAACAGGCCAACCCATATACATTTCGGGCCACCAATCTTTTTCCATTCTGAAATCGTGGTCGGCAGAACTGGCAACAGCTACTTTATAAAAATCAGGGTATTCAAGCATGGCATGACCCGCATCAAAGCCACCTGCTGAATGGCCAAATATGCCAACCTTTGTGGTATCAATCCAAGTATATTTTCGACCCAATTGCAAAATTGCAAGGCGGTGGTCTTCAAGGTTTTTACCCATATTTTTATAAGAAACATTGTGAAATGCTTTGGAACGTCCCGCTGTGCCCATGCCATCTACTGTTATGACGATAAACCCCAATTCAGCCAACGCTTGATTAGACTCTGTCATAGAATAAAAGAAATTTTGAGGATATGTAAAGGTGTGTGGTCCTGTATAAGAGTTGTCAATGATAGGGTATTTTTTGGTGGCATCAAATTGAGTTGGCTTCCATATTGCTCCATATATCGTTGTTTCACCATCACGAGCAAGGGCTGTAAAGGATTCTGGAAATTTATAATTTAAGGAATCCAAACCTCTAATGTCTGCTTTTGCCAAGGTTAAATCAAGTGTTTTACCCGAATGGTTTTTTAAAAAAGTGGTCGTCGGTTGATTGAGGGCAGACATATTATCCGTAAAATAAGCACCATCTGGTGAAACTGATATATCATGGTGAACATTTTCTGGTGTCAATAAAACCACCGTTTTATCTGCCAGATTGAGTTTGTATAGATGATTAAAATAAGGATTTCGGTTGACTTCTTTACCCGATGCCGTAAATAAAATAAACCGTTTGGATTTGTCAATATGCAGAATTTGGTCAATATAATATGCCTCAGAAGTCAATGGCGTGATGGATTTATCCTTAATATCAAGCAAATACAATTGTTTCCAACCGTCTCGCTCAGATGTAATCACAATTTTACCCCATTCCTCAATAATGTCTGATTTGTAATTATCAATATTGGTTTTGCTGGTTTCTCTATACAATAAATCCTCTGATTTTTTATTCAAATCACATCGATAGAGCTCAACAGCTTGATACCCTCTAATCGTATTTTCTTGATAAACGATACCACTTTCCTTAGACCATTGGTAAACCGTCGGATTCGTGTGGGTACTTTGTGCGGATTCTTTAATATATTCATAGCCCGTTTCAATATTGTAAAAAACAGGTGTCATTTTCACCATATCCGTATCGCCTGGTGAACCCCGATAATAAGAAAGCAATTTGGGTTTGTATAAACTATCTATGCCCCAATTTAGCAGATACATTTTTTTAGCACCCCTCAAATCGGTTATATTGGTTTGAAGCCATTTGGAATCGGGCGACCAACTGACCCTAAATCGCTTAGGTCTTTCACCATTTTCACCTTCAATAATATCAGACCAACCATAAAAAGTGCCGTATTCATACAATCGTTCACCGTGTTTACTCAATTGTCTAACACCACCATCTGTCGTGGATTCGATGTACAAATTGTAATTATCTGTATAAGCTATCCATTTGCCATCAGGAGATTTTGACTCTAAACGGCTAGGCGTTGGCTTGGTAATTTTAGTAAGGGTATAGGTTTTAAGGTTTAACTTATAAGCAACCTCTTTGGCGTTAAATTCTATATGATTGGGGTCGCTGTATTGTACATTTTGGATAGGCAGCGCCTTAGCATCAACCGCCATTTTCAAAGTATCTGTCAACACTTTTGCCAAACGCTGTTGGTCGAACCACGGTTCAATTTTTTTAGTATCCCATCTTATTTTGTTAAAAGATTTTTGCACCCTATCCTGTGTGATAAATGCCATGCCCGTACTGTCTTTAAACCATATCGGTTGGACATTTTCATTAAACACCCTTTTGCTCGCCAAATTTCTCCATAAAAAAGACACGGCTCTGGCATAGTCCTCTTTTTTGATGTCTTGGGCAGTGGCTTGTGTCATAAAGGAAAGACAAAGCACTAAACCTAATTGTAAGCGTAATTTCATTTTGTTTGAATTTTAAAATTGTTTATTTGGTTAAAAAAAAGAGAAAATACTGAGGGGTCATTGAGTTGCTATTTTCTCAAAATACAAATTACGAACTCTTCCCGCAC
>JANMZR010000328.1:0-3016 GCA_031383555.1 Cytophagaceae bacterium
TAAGCAGTAGGTTTGTAAGTTCCTGCCGCAACCCAAATTTCATCATTAAGGGCTGAGGCATCTATTGTCGTCTGTAAATCGGAAGAGGCATTTTCCCAAGAACTTCCATCGCCAGTACCTGTAGCTACTGGTTTCACAAAACGAATGGCAGCATTGGTATAAAAAGAACTTAATAGGATAAATGAAAAATAAACTAAGCAAAAAGGATTAATCAAGAAACTGATACTTTTACTTTTTCGAGTTTTTAAGAACTTTTCCATATTATTTGAATTTGAGTAAATGCAAATAAAGGTAGAAATTATTTTTGGCTATAAAAATGACAATTATCAGTTATGCTTTTTTGATTTTCGTTTTTCAACTCATTTTAAATTTATAGTTGTTTTGTGTTTTTGCCTTGAATTTATGGGGGTAAGTTTATACTTTATTGAGAATTCTGACTGTAGGAAATAAGATTAAAAATCAAACTTTTATTATTTCATAACTCTTTCATTTACAGCTATTTTAGCTTTTAATAATACCTCAGGTATATCGAATGCATCCACATATAATTTGGCTTTTGGCCTGATTTGTCTGTAAAGGCTAGTTAATATTTTTCTGATAGCTTTTGACTTATCCGCTGAAATAAAATCGTTTTCGAGGTACCAACCACGGTCTTCAAAAATTGCATTCAACGAAAAAGTTTGTAGCATTAAATTCAAAGCCTCTTTTTCATTTTTAGTTTTGGTGCTTTCAATAGTTTTTGTAAATTCTTTATAAATAAAATGTTCAATATGTGCATGAGCCAATATTACCATATGTGTTTGTACCCGCAAAAATATTTCATTAGGGTTTAGCTTTTTCTTCATAAAATTTTGCATTCGATCTGAGAGGCCAAAAAGCAACTTTTCTTCTCTAAACTCAAATGCCGACCGCATAAAATCATCTGATAAAATATGCTCGGCATTGGTATTGCGAGTGGTAATTGGGTTTTGCAAAACGAGCCTATTCGTTACTCTTTTTAACACATATCTTGCGATGGCCATATAGCCACCTTCGTTAAAATCCTGCTTGAAATCTGTGAGTAATGCTTTCGCTACCAATTGCATAAGCACGGTATTGTCACCCTCAAAAGTGGTAAATATTTCGGTATCAGCTTTGAGGTCACCGAGCTCATTTTCAGATAGATAGCCCTTACCACCACAGGCTTCACGACAAGTTTGTATGGTTTTTGTGGCGTGCCAGGAGGCATAACTTTTTAGGCCAGCAGCCATGGCTTCTACTTCTCGCTGGTCGGATTGGCCGTAGTTTTCTGCCCATTTTTCTCGTAGTTTTTCTAAGGCAAAAGTTAGGGCATAACTCTTTGCTAATAAGGGGAATAGCCGCTCCTGATGGGTTGGATAATCAAGAATAAGTGTTTCAATGTTTTCATCAATTGATGTGAATTGGCGTCGTTTTAGAGCATAATTCATGGCAATATTCAACGCTTTTTTAGCTGCTGAATTAGCGCCAGCCGCCACTGAAACTCGACCACCCACAAGAGCGCCCAGCATAGTAAAAAATCTTTTTGAGGGCTTTTCTATTGAGCTAAAATAAATTCCATTTTCATCTATTCCTCCATGTTTATTTAAAAGGTTTTTCACAGGCACTTCTACTTGATTAAACCAAATTCGGCCATTATCAACCCCATTTAGGCCTATTTTATAGCCACAGTCTTCCACTTTTATGCCTGGCAATTCTTGGAGTTTTTCGTCACGTAAGGGTACAAGTACACAATGTATGCCGTGGTTTATACCTTTTACAATTAGCTGCACAAATACTGAAGCCATAGTGGAATGCAGGGCGTTCCCAATATATTCTTTACCAGACGTATAGCTTGGAGAATGTATTGTAATAGACTGATTATCATGGTCATAGGTTGCTGTAGTTTCTAAATCTTTCACATTGGAGCCATGGCCGGTTTCAGTCATTGCGAAGCAGCCTAGCAATTCTGCTGAGCCGTTTAGTTGCAAATAGGTATCATGATGATATTTTGTACCAAGTTGGTAAACAGCCCCTCCAAATAATCCAAACTGCACGCCAAATTTGATTAACAAACTCAAATTACCTAATGCAAGTGCCTCAAATATTGCTGAACTGCCAGAGGGAGAATTTTGCCCACCGTATTGTTGAGGATAGGCATAGGCGCCTAAACCTTGATCGGCCAAGAGCACACATTGCCTTAAAATTAAAGCTCTTAACTCGTCCTTATCTCTCAGATTTACAGGTACTTTAAAGCTTTTTTCGGAAATTAAAGCTTTTACTTTTGTTTTTATTTCGTGGTGCCTACCGTCTAATATTTCGCCCAACTTCTTTGAATCAAAAGAAACCTCAGTTTCAATTTCTGATACATTATTGCGATTAATTTTACTGTAAAAAGCTAGTTTTGAAAGTTGTGAGTCAACCCGTAGCGCCCTTTGTAAATTATTTATTGAGTTTCTGGTTTTATCCGAATCCCAATTAATAAGATTAGGAGAACCGGCTGTTTTTTTTGCCAATTCTATTCCCAAACTTACCAAATCGTTTCTCTCCGATAAATCAATTTCATAGGCGTGACTCGCCAACTGGTGTATCCAACTATTGAATACTTCTTCCGTTGGAGGGCTTTTGGGAGAAGTCCATGAAACCAATAAATCCTTTTCATCTGTTGATAAGAAATCCATTTTTTGGATAATATTTCTGATTTCAGAAAGCTCAGTGGGGCTTAAAACGGAGTCAGACCAACCAATATAAAAAAGAGGAAGTACTGATATTATTCCTGGAGAATAAACTTGCATTGTCTATGAATTTGATTTTAGGTTAAATTAATCAATTATTGAATAATATGGTAGTTTTTGGGTACAAAAAAAGGCTGTTATTGCTAACAGCCTTTTTGTAATATTATTTATTTGAAAATTTAATTTTCAAATAAATTTTTTGATTTTGTCAATCTATTAAAGCCCATTATTTTCCAAATAATCTTGCAAAAAATCCTTTTGCTTTTGTAGCTACTTCACCAGCC
>JANMZR010000345.1:0-2643 GCA_031383555.1 Cytophagaceae bacterium
AAATACCAATGGCAAAAGAAGAAATTGATATATTAGAAGAGGTAACCAATTCGGAATACAAATATGGTTTTGAAAGTCATTTTGAAACGGATGAAGCGCCGATAGGATTGGATGAGAGTACTGTTAGATTTATTTCTGCTAAAAAAAACGAGCCAGAATGGATGCTAGAATATCGCTTAAAGGCTTTTGCAACATGGCAAACGATGACCGAACCAGAATGGAGTAATGTGCATTATAAAAAGATTGATTACCAGTCGATTAAGTATTATTCGGCCCCAATTCAAAAAAAGGAAATCGATTCTCTTGATGAAATTGATCCAGAATTAAGAGCAACTTTTGAGAAATTAGGTATCTCTTTAACGGAACAAAAGCGTATTTCAGGAGTAAAAGAAGCACCAAGAATGGCCGTCGATGCTGTAATTGACTCAGTTTCTGTAGCTACAACTTTCAAAATAGAATTGTCAGAAAAAGGAATAATTTTCTGTTCTTTCTCAGAGGCAATTCAAGAACATCCTGAGCTAATAAAAAAATATATGGGCTCAGTTGTACCTGTAAAAGATAATTTCTTTTCGGCTTTGAACGCTGCCGTTTTTTCTGATGGTTCGTTTTGTTATATTACAAAAGGTGTTCGTTGCCCAATGGAGCTTTCAACTTATTTTCGAATAAATGCCTCAAATACAGGTCAATTTGAAAGGACCTTGATTGTTGCTGATGAAGGCTCTTACGTATCTTATTTGGAAGGTTGTACTGCTCCAATGCGTGATGAAAATCAACTACACGCCGCCGTGGTAGAAATATTTGCTCACGCTAATGCTGAAGTAAAATATAGCACCGTACAAAACTGGTACCCAGGTGATAAAGAAGGAAAAGGGGGTATTTATAACTTTGTAACTAAGCGTGGTATTTGTGATGGTCATAGCTCAAAAATATCATGGACACAGGTAGAGACAGGTTCGGCCATCACTTGGAAATACCCTTCAGTTATATTGAAAGGTGATAATTCGATTGGTGAATTTTATTCTGTAGCGGTTACTAACAATATGCAACAAGCAGATACAGGAACTAAAATGATTCATATTGGTAAAAATACCAAGAGCCGAATCGTGTCGAAAGGTATTTCAGCTGGCAAATCACATAATTCTTACCGTGGCTTGGTGCAAGTAATGAAGCGGGCTGATAATGCTCGTAATTTTTCACAGTGCGACTCTCTTTTGATGGGTGATAGATGTGGTGCACATACATTCCCCTACATTGAAGTGAAAAATAATACTGCCACAGTTGAGCATGAGGCCACAACTTCAAAAATTGGGGAGGACCAACTTTTTTATTGTAACCAGCGAGGTATTAGTACCGAAGCAGCAGTTGCGCTTATTGTAAATGGTTATGCAAAAGAGGTTTTAAATCAATTACCAATGGAATTTGCTGTGGAGGCTCAGAAGTTATTGGCTGTAAGTTTGGAGGGTAGTGTGGGTTAAAGATTTAGGATTTTAAAATTCGGATATTTGATTTTTAAGTAATTAAAAAATACAAGGGTTGTGGATTAGTTTCTGCAACTTTTTTTTATTTTTATCTTAATTTTCCCTGCAGCCCACCGGTATGAACCATAATAATTTTTGAATTTTTTGGGAAGTAATTATTCTTAATTTTATCTAATACGCCAAAAAAAAGCTTTCCAGTATATACTTGTTCCAAAGGTATATTGTGTTTATTTTGAAATGTTTGCATGAAATTTATCAATTCTTTAGTGTGTTTTCCATAACCTCCAAAATGATATTCAGGCCAAATTTCAAAATTAGAATATACTTTGAAATTGAAATCTTGAATCTGAATTGAACCAATATCAAAACCTTTCAAAACAGGAACACCAATTATTTTTATATCTTCTTTTTTTATTGAAATCATCCCTGTAAATGTGCCTCCCGTACCTATAGCTACACATGCATGTGTAAGGTTTATTTGGCTTTTCAATTCATCCATTATTTCAGTACAGCCATTAATTGCTAATTGGTTTGTGCCACCTTCTGGCAAAATATACGCCTCTTTCCCATATTTTTCAGCTAATTTTTCTTTTTCCAAATACTCCTTTCTATTTACAAAAATAAGTTTCATGCTCTTTGAGGAGGCATATTTTAGAGTTGCATTAGATTCTGAATTTAATTCATCACCTCTGATTATCCCAATTGTTTCAAAGCCAAATTCCTTTCCAGCAGATGCCACTGCATAAATATGGTTTGAAAAAGCCCCACCAAAAGTTAATAGTGTATCAAAACCCTGTTTTTTAGCTTCCAGTAAATTGAATTTGAGCTTTCTCCATTTGTTACCCATAATGGTTGGATGTAATAAATCGTCCCTTTTTACAAAAACTTCAACTTCCTTTTCTTCAAAAATTGGCAAGAAAATTTGTTTAATTGGCGAAATTTCCTCTGTTATATTTATTATGTTTTCCAATTTTTAAAAGGCAATTGTTTATTGTAATTTTGTAAAAATACATTATTTAATTTTTAGAAATCTTTTTTGATTTCCAAAAATTAAATTTCAGTTTGTAAAATAACTATTCAAATAATATGAATTCCCCCAAAAATACACCCTATGATGACCTCGAAAATGAAGAAGATGAGTTATATGAACACCATCGAATAGTGG
>JANMZR010000353.1:0-3999 GCA_031383555.1 Cytophagaceae bacterium
GCTGCCAGAGGTCAGGCTGTGCGCTCCCAATCTTTTTACCCGATAAAAATCAGGGCAAAAAGGATTTCCGCTTCCATCCCTCACGCAAATCTTATTCCGAAATAAACAATATATTTATAATGCAAATATATGTTTTTTATAATATATTTATCATATACTTATTCAAAAAAATATGGAAAATATTAATACTCAAAAAGCATGATTGTTATTAAAGTAAAGTAGTCAATACAAGCACCGTAAACAATATTGCTTCTTTATTTTCACAGCTTAAAACCAGAGTCCAGACTTGTTAAAAGGAGATTTTGCAAGAAAGAAAATTGGCGTTTATGTTAACGTTATTTTTACAAGTTTACCAAGCACAGTGTAATACAAACTATTTTTTCTATTTTTACAGCCATTCCAATTAAAGAAATTATGGCTATGAATTCGAAAATATTAAACCTTACATTTTGTTTTTTATACAGTTTTTTTGCACTTGGCCAAAAACCCAAACAACCAAATATTATTATTTTTTTAGTAGATGACATGGGCCTTATGGATACCTCAGTACCATTTTTGATAGGCAAAAACGGTAACCCAACAAACTATCCACTTAATAAATGGTATCGAACCCCAAATATGGAGCGTTTAGCTGCACTAGGTACACGCTTTTCAACTTTTTATGCACAAAGCGTGTGCTCTCCCTCACGTATGAGCTTAATTACAGGCCAAAACGCTACTCGCCACCATACCACACAATGGATAGACCCCAACCAAAATAACAGAGGTGAGTTTGGCCCAAAAAACTGGAATTGGCAAGGACTTAGTAAAAAAAATACTTCAACATTACCCCAACTACTTCAAAAGCATGGATATAGCACAATCTATATAGGTAAAGCCCACTTGGGGCCTTTTGGGTCAGTAGGTGAAAACCCTTTGAACTTGGGCTTTGATGTGAACATAGGCGGAACTGCAATTGGGCACCCTGGTAGCTATTTAGGAATGGAGAATTATGCGCAGAAAACCGAAAAAGGAGCAATTATACAGCAAGTACCACATTTACAAAAATACCACCAAACAGATACTTTTCTCACTGAGGCCCTTACTATTGAAGCGCTTAATGAAATAAACAAAGCCGTCAATAATCAAAAACCATTTTTTCTTCAAATGGCCCATTATGCTGTACATTCTCCCTTTACGTTTGACCCCAAATATGAGCAAAATTACAAAACTGAAAAATACTCAAAAGAGGCGCAGCAGTTTGCGAGCATGATCGAAGGTATGGATCATTCATTAGGCCAAATTATGGAAGAGTTGGAAGCCAAAGGAATAGCAGAAAACACATTAATATTGTTCCTAGGTGATAACGGCTCAGATGCTCCATTAGGCCCCACCCATGAAGTGGGTAGTTCGGCACCTTTACGTGGTAAAAAAGGCACACATTATGAGGGCGGCATGAGAACTCCCTTGATAGTAGCGTGGGCAAAACCTAACAAAAAAAATGAATTTCAAGAGAAATTGCCTGTAAAATCAGGAGCTATTCAAACACAGCTAACAACCATAATGGACATTTATCCAACAATTCTAGACCTACTTTCAATCCAAAAACCAAGCGGATATCCCATAGATGGGCAATCGCTTGCAAAAAATCTAACTGGGAAATGGAATAGTGCCAAGCCTGAAACATTTTTAATGCATTTTCCACATGACCATCGTAGCAAATATTTTACAAATTTCAGAAAAAATAATTGGAAATTAGTGTACCACTATTACCCACAATTAAACCCTGCCAATACAAAATACGAGCTTTTCGACCTAGCATCGGACCCATATGAACAAATAAATTTATCAAAAATAAAACCCAAAAAAGTCCTAAAAATGGTAGAAGAAATGAAGCTGAATTTAGTACAGCAACAGGCCTTATTTCCAATCGATTCCAATGGCAATGCACTAATGCCCAAATAAATTTTTGTAACCACAGTTTGATTGATCACAAAATTATCCTAGCAAAATAGCCGTGAGGTCAGAAATGGAGGCCTATCGAGATAGGTCAAATGAGAGCTGTAATTTATGTTGAAACACTCTTTCTCCTAAAATACAAAAAAGAAAATACAACCAAAACTAAATATAATATGGCCATTCCGTAGGAAACTGAAATGAAAAAATCGAGATTACTCGTATTTTTTGCATAGAAATTTTTATAATAAAGAACAGCAATACTCCCAAAATATGCGAAAAAATCAGCCAAAGTAATCAAAAAGCCAACAGTTCCTTTGTATTGGAAATAGGCCAACATTCGCTCAAAATAGAGGCTATTACACATAGAATAAGCAATATATACGCCAAACCCTGCCGATACTAACCAATAAATAGGAGATAAAACGCCCGTTTGAAAAAGAAAAGTACTCAGAAAAACTATAATGCCTCCACCCAACATAATCATTTGAATAATATTAAAGGCTGTTTTACTATTTTTCACCCAACGCATTGAAGCCATTATTAACAAAACCAGTAAAGCTATTGGTACTTCCGTTTGGGTGAATATACCCCCTTGATTACCAAAACCAAGCTCTTTCAATATCTCTGGGGCAAAGTTATCCCGGTATTCACGATAGGCTGTAAGCAACACATAAGAGGCAATAAAAAGATATAGACCCAGCCTAAACTCAGCTATAAAAGCCTGACGTTCAACACTATTCATGGGAGGCCTAGCCACCCTTTCGGCAATATCTTGTGCATCTGGTGCGGGTATTTTTGCCAAAAACCAAACAGAAATAGCCAATGGCAGAAACATGATGGAATCGGCGACGGCCGGCATCCAAAACTCAGATATTTGCCAACTGTTTAGCAACCAATTGCCAACAGTTTTTGCAAAACCCGATCCAATTATAAAAGAGGCTGTTAGTACCGCTACCAGCAAATCAGTTGCCCTGCGGCCTTCCAAAAAGCCTAATATGATACCATAAAAAAGCCCCAATGGAAGTGATGCTAATAGTACAAAAATTAAATTATAAGGGGCGGGAACAATAGCAAAAAACACCATAAACAACCAAGACATTGCCGTGATGATCAATAAATTACGAGCACGGTCCTTAGGCTGCATTTCGGAAACTAGTTTTATACCAATTCCTTTTGAAATAGCAAAACCTAGTACTTGTGCCGTTATAATTAAGATTTTAAAATGAACACCCCAATAGTACAAATCTTGAAAGGTGGCTGCCGTGTAAGCTCTACGAAACGGGTAAAAACATAAATAGGTAAAAAATGCAGATAGTGCCGCTAGCAAATTGGTTAATTGGCGATTTTTTTCAACGACGGAATTCAAATTGAGCATTTTTTAAGAATTAGGGTGCTTTTTTGTAATAAATTTTACCCAAAGCTAAAAATAAAGTTTCAATTTTTCTAAATCCTTATTTCTTCCAAATAATTTTAAAATTCTTTGTAGCTCAACTGTTGTTGGAATTTTTAATGAAATATTTTCTAGTTCAAATAGCTTATAATCAAGTATTTGTACCCTTTCCCAGTGATTGTTTCTCTTAATTTCCAAATCACCCATGACCTCAATTTCAATATTATTTATTTGAAATATGCAAAAGTTAGAGCGAAATAGCGTTTCTTTTTCAGGTTGAAAATCAACTAAAAATTCTTTTAATTCTAATTTCAAATAATCGGCATCTTTTGAAGAAGTTAGTATATCAATGTCACTAATTGGGTCAATTTCATAGCCTGAAAGAAATAAAGCAGTACTTCCAATAATGTAAAAATCGTCAATAAAATTAGCAGTATATTTTGATAAATAATTTAAAATAGCTTCAATATTTCTCAAAATTTCAAAATTATCTAAGAGTATTTATTTGATTATCAACAATTTACAACTTTGGGACTCCCGCTTTAAAAGGCTTTTCAAAATTGTTGGCTCCTTTGATTTTCATCTTTCTTCTAAAAACTTTATCAGCCGACGATGCATAAAGTATATCAAAATTGGGCCCTCCAAAACATAAATTTGATACCTGACCTTTG
>JANMZR010000360.1:0-1601 GCA_031383555.1 Cytophagaceae bacterium
AATCTTTCAACTATGATAAATACGACAAATAAAATCCTGATCACTTTTAGTTTTCTAATTTTAATTTCTTTTTTAACAAAAGGACAAACTAATGTTAGTGGGATTATTGATACAAATACAACATGGACAAAGGCTAATAGCCCTTATATTGTCGTAGATACAGTTTTTTTAAAATGGTCTACCGTGCTTACAATTGAACCGGGAGTAATTATTAAATTTGAACATAATAAAAGTATAGTAATTGGTTATGGAAAAATTATTGCAGAAGGTATTTTAACCGACTCTATAACATTTACCAACAATTCAATCACTCCTGTTTTACTTACTTGGGAAGGAATAAACTTTGACGAAAGTAATTTTGGTGATACTTCAAAATTTAATTATTGCAATTTTAGTCATGCCAATAATAGTTTATATTCAAACATGTTTGGCGGAGGCAATAAAATAATAATAAAAAATTCAAGTTTTAATAATAATAATTGCGGAATATTTACAGGTGATTTTGCAGGTATTTTATATTTTATCGACTCTTGCTCATTTCAATATAATAACTATGGTATTAATGCAAGCCACCTCACTTCATTTATAAAAATGAATAATAGTAAAATAATACACAATGGAACCGGAGTTAATTTAGCAGCATATTCTAAAATTGAAAATTGCATTATTGACTCAAATGGAACTGGAATTTATTTATATGAAAACTATGATACAATTATCTTCTGTGAAATAAAAAATAATAGAGGAATAGGAATTGATGTATTTGGTACTGGTACTTTCCCTCTTTACATTTCAAAAAATGTTATTGAAAATAATAATATAGGAATCCATTATCATGGTCCTTGTAATGATACAATTAGTACTATTAGTTGCAATCGGATTTGTAATAATACAACGAATGATTTTGACTTTTTTAATTCCTTTGATGATATCAATATATTCAATAATAATTGGTGTACTAGTGACACCGCAATAATTGCTTCTCATATTCATGATGGTAATGATCAGAGTCTTCTCAGTATTGCTCATTTTATTCCATTCGATACTCTTCAGTGTTATTTAAATACAGGTATTCCAATTTATGAAACAGAAAATAAATTATTTGAGTTTTTACCAAATCCTGCCAATGGATATTTGAAATTAAAGAAGGATTTCTTAAATGCAACTTCACTTATAAAAATTTATAACATTTTAGGAAAACTGGAATATTCGTCAGATATAAAAGAGAACGAAACTATAATTGATATATCATCCTTATCAATAGGTATACACATAATAGAATTAACAATAAGCGGTAAATCTGAAAGAAAAAAATTCATTAAACAATAAAGACATTAACTATTTCTGCTATACCGCGAACACTTTTTGTATATTTTGAACGAAGATTAAAAATATTAAGATTCATTTTGACTCACATTACTAATCAAAATGAAAATAGAGAATCCGGCATTCGACTATGACAGGTATGGTCAAAAATATTCCAGTACCAGGCATAGTCGAATGCCGGATTCTCTATTTTCATTTTGATTAGTAATGTGAGTCAAAATGAATCTTAATATTTTTAATCTTCGTTCAAAAAATACAAAAAGTGTTCGCGGTAT
>JANMZR010000361.1:0-14615 GCA_031383555.1 Cytophagaceae bacterium
TTTAAAATAGGAATTCTGTATTTATTTACTGACAGTTTTACTGACAGTTTTTCTTTTTTTAGTTTGTTTTCGTTTTTCTTTATTTTACATTATGTGGCTCATAATACTATATAGGCCTATTATTTGGGTAAATCATGTAAAACAAAAACAAAAGGTGTTGTTCCGTCCATCACCACAGAAAATAGAGATAACGCTTTGATAATCACCATATTATCGAAGCGTTATTTTTTTGGTTTACAGTATAGTTTTGAAAAGTTGTAATTCTTGTTCACATCAACCGATAAATAATTATTATTTGCAAATTACCATTTTTTGTTTAAGTTTGAATAAAAATATAAACCTTGAAATACTATAATGGCAACTACAACTTTTTCCTCTGACAACCTTAGAAAATTACTCCGGCTAAATTTTTTCAATTATTCTGAAACTAACTATATGGTTTTTGGAATCAGGGGTGGTATACCGATTAGCGATAAATTTGAAACTTTCAAATTTTCGCATGAAATTGAAAAAAGAGAAATTGACTTTACCAAAGCAGCTTGTACGATAGGTATTTGGAAGCCCTCCCAAAATCAAATTGCCTTATTTCCCGGGAGTACCGTTCCAAATTTGAAATATATGAAGGCACATATTGCCGGCCTTGAAAAAGCCAACAGTATGATGTCCGGTTATTATAGTTTTTATGAAAAAGGTTTCCATAATCCTAGTCCTAAAAACGCCCATCAAGCACTCAGGTTGGCTACAAATATTGCGCTGAGGCGGTCAACCGATAATTTGGTTTTCGACAATAATGACCCTATTGAGGTAGGCAATCCTAACGATAATATTCATGCGGCTTATTGTAGTACAGTTGATGGGGCTTATAGTAGCGCTGGTTGTCAAGTTATTATTGGTCAACCAAAAACGATAGGTCGTGGGCAAAACAGTCAGAATACGGGATATTGGAAAACTTTTTTTGATATAATTTATAAAGAAACCAGCCAAACAAAGTTTGACTATTCAATATTCAGATATGTCGATGCCGAAATATTAGCTACTGAGGGTAATAATTTAATGCAATCGAGACTTAGATTTGGCTCTCAGGGGAATATAGTTTTGCAACTTCAAGAAATATTAGAGTCTAAAAATTTCTTCTTTACTGAAAAAGATGCTAGGTTTGGCAGAAACACGTTAATGGCCGTAATAAATTATCAGATAGCTACTTTTGGGAAAGATTCTGCTGATGGAGTAGTGGGAAATAATACAGCGAATTCATTGGGGTTAGTCCTTCCTAAGCTATAAATTTCCTCAAACTGGGCTTCTATTTGACTAGATATTTCCTTATTTTTTTAGTCCAAATTTCATAACCTTTCTGGTTCATATGTAATTTATCAGCAATGAAAAGGCTTGGGTTTGGCTTTTTATTTATTAACATTTTTGGCACTATATTTACAAATTCAGTATTTGATTGGGTTTTTAAATATCTTTTAATGAGTTTATTAGCTTGTTTTTGGGTTTCAAATTGACCTTTCCTTTTGATACTTGGTTTTATTGAAATAAAAGCAATTGGAACAGTTGGCATACTTGTTCTTATTTTTATAAACACATTGATAAAACTATCTAAAACCTGGTCATCTGTGGCGCCATCGTCAATATCATTTTCTCCAGAATAAATAAAAACCTTCTTTGGATTATATTTGGTCACAATTCTCTCCGTAAAATGCGCTAAATCTGGAAGTCTTGAGCCACCAAAGCCTCTATTTAATACCGAATATCCATTAAAATCCGATGCTAAAGAGCCCCAAAACCTAATTGATGAACTTCCAGTAAATAGATTAGCGTTTTGAATGGGCATTTGAATGGAATCCATTTTTTCAAAATGCTTAATTTCTGCTTCAAATTGATTTTTTTGGCCAATTAATATTTGGTTTGTAAAAAAAAATAAAATGATAATATGATAAGTTTTTCTCATTTTCTTGAAAAAGTAAATCGTTTTGAATTATTAATATTATTTCAAATTTAGCAAAAGATGCTTGTATTAAATATTTTTCTAATTAACATTTGTAATTATTGTTTAATTTTGTAAACTTACATTTTTGATTTTTACAATCGGAAATAGAAATAAAAAAATATTGGCGAAAATTCAAAAATCAAATCTTAACTCATTGATATTATGACAATTACAATTAGGGAATGGCTGGAGGCAAACATTAAAGGAGATCGGCAAATTTGGTGGATTGTTGGCTTACTTACTACTTTTAGTTTACTCATTGTATACAGTGCTTCTGGTGCCAAATATTCGCCAGAGCTATTTCTATTCAAACACCTATTTCACCTGCTTGTAGCTTTAGTTTGCATGTGGTTTGCCCATCGGCTCGACTATATTTATTATGCTAGGCTATCACATTTTGGCCTATTGCTTTCGGTCCCCTTACTTTTATGGGCTCGTATTGGGGGAATCGAGGCCAATGAAGCACATCGCTGGGTAAATATCGCAGGTGTACAATTTCAACCTTCCGATTTTGCAAAACTAGCCCTAATTGCCAATTTGGCTGCCATGTTGGCTCGCCGTCAACGTATGTCTTATAAAGAAAACTTACTCAAAGGGCTGGGTTTTATGATATTGAAATGCGTTCTTATTTGTGGTTTAATAGCCATGAGCAATGTCTCAAATGGAATTTTACTATTGGCAACCTGTTTTATTGTTATGTTCATTGGTCGTGTTCCTATAAAATATCTAGTTTACTTATCATTTTTTGGAATATTATGTGTGTCTATTGGCTTAATAGCGAGTAAAGAACGACTTCAAACGGCCATCAATCGTGTTGAGCGCTTCGTGAATTCATGGCAAAATTCCAATAACACCGTTTTCCAAATTAAAGAAGGCTACAAAGCGATGGCCAATGGTGGTACTTTTGGTGTAGGGCCGGGCAATAGTCATCAGCGGAATTTCCTGCCATATTGTTATGCCGACTTTATTTATCCCATTATTATTGAGGAATGGGGCCTACTAGGTGGTGTATTTATTATTACTATTTTTCTTTGGCTTTTGTATAGAGGGCTTCATATTTTGCAAAAATCAGATAGGGCTTTGGGTGGCCTTTTAGCAGCTGGGTTAAGTACGAGTTTAGTACTGCAAGCCCTTGTAAACATGGCAGTTACAGTTGAATTATTCCCAACCACGGGCTTAACTTTGCCACTTTTAAGTATGGGCGGCACCTCTCTTTTATTTACAGGTTTATCAATTGGTATTATACTTTCGGCAAGTAGAGGTGGGGTAGATGAAAGTAAAATTTAGGTAATTTTTACAACCAATTCTATAATTTTCTTTGCATTTTTGTTGAAAATTTAATAAAATGAATAACCAAATTAATGTAATAATTTCTGGAGGAGGTACTGGTGGCCATATTTACCCAGCCATAGCCATTGCCAATGCTTTAAAAGAAGTGAATCCGGCCATTAATATTCTTTTTGTAGGGGCTTTAAGTAAAATGGAGATGGAAAAAGTGCCAAAAGCTGGGTATAAAATTATTGGCTTGCCAATAACTGGCATTCAACGAAGTTTAAGTATTGAAAACCTGAAATTTCCTTTTCGCCTATTAAAAAGTATGTTTTTAGCAAGAAAAATTATTAAAGATTTCAAGCCTCAAATTGCCATTGGAGTAGGGGGGTTTGCCTCAGGGCCATTGCTATTAACGGCCAATAATATGGGTGTGCCAACCCTTATTCAAGAGCAAAATTCGTTTGCAGGTATTACTAATAAATATCTTTCAAAAAGAGCAAAAGCCATTTGTGTGGCTTATACGGGCATGGAAAAGTTTTTCCCAAGTGATAAAATAATTTTCACGGGTAATCCGGTTCGAAGTGATATTTTGGAGGTAAATTCTAAAAAAAGTATTGCATTACAACATTTTGGTTTTTCAGAAAATAAAAAAACACTGCTTGTGATTGGAGGAAGCTTAGGTGCCAAAACGATCAATGAAAGTATAAACGAAGGCCTTGAAGCTTTACTGAATGCTGGCTTTCAAATTATATGGCAAACTGGTAAATTATTTATTGAAAAAGCCAGAAAATCAACGGAAAATCTTTCCAATGTTTTTGTTTCTGACTTTATTTATGAAATGGATTTGGCGTATGCAGCGGCAGATATTGTGATTTCTAGAGCTGGGGCTTTGTCTGTCTCAGAGCTTTGTTTGACCGCAAAGCCCTCAATATTAGTGCCTTATCCATTTGCAGCTGAAGACCACCAAACTCAAAATGCGCATAATTTAGTTGAAAAAAATGCAGCAATTTTGGTGAAGGACAATGAGGCCAAAGCTCGATTGGTAAATGAAGCTGTTAATTTATTTAAAAATGAAGATTTGCAAAAATCATTATCATTTAACATTGAAAAATTGGGAAAACCCATGGCTACCAAGGAAATTGCCAATGAAGTTTTTAAAATAATTAATGAAAATAGTTAGTAATTAGGTCGGTATCGCTTTAAGCGATACCGACCTTGAGGTTATGATAAATTTTCTCAATATTAAAACATGGAAATCAATAAACTAAAGTACATTTATTTTTTGGGAATAGGCGGAATAGGCATGAGTGCAATTGCACGGTGGTTTGTTGCCAATAATTATAATGTTGCAGGTTACGACAAAACCCCAACACCACTTACCAAGGCGCTTGAGGCAGAAGGTGCAATTATACATTTCGATGATAATATTAAATCTATTCCCAAGGAATTTTTACAAAATCCAAACGAAACTTTGGTGGTATTTACACCTGCCATTCCTAAATATCATTCTGAATACAATTGGTTGATAGCCAACGGTTTTACTCTAAATAAACGCTCACAAGTATTGGGATTACTCACCCAAAAACTTTTCACAATCGCAGTGGCGGGTACACATGGCAAAACCACCACTTCGTCAATGGTTACTCATATTTTAAAGCAAGCTGGTAAAAATGTGACAGCTTTTTTGGGTGGAATTACACAAAATTATGGGACAAATTTTTTGATAAATGATGGCCCTGATAATATAATTTGTGTAGTAGAGGCGGACGAATTTGACAGGTCATTTCTCACTCTTTCACCTGATATTTCTATTGTTACATCTACCGATGCCGACCATTTGGATATTTATGGCGATCATAATCAGTTGCTTGAGTCATTTCAACTATTTATCGATAGGCTCAAACCTAATGGAACTGCTTATATTCAAAGTGCACAAAATTTGAAAAATAAGACAAACACATTACAATTCTCATATTCATTAGAGTCGGGTGATTATTTTGCGGAAAACCTACGAATCGAAGATGCAATTTTCAAATTCGATTTGAATTATCCTCAAGGTAAAATAAATAAAATTGAGATGGCATTACCCGGCTTCCATAATGTTGAAAATGCTGTAGCCGCTGCTGCAGTTTGTTTACAAGTAGGTGTTTCTGAACAAGGTATCGTAAATGCATTGGCGAGTTTTGGAGGAGTAAAGCGTCGATTTGAATACCACATTCGTACAAAATCTCGAGTTTTTATTGATGATTACGCCCATCATCCAACCGAAATAGAAGCTTTTTTAACCTCAGTAAAAGCTTTATATCCAGGTAAAAAGTTAACCGCTGTTTTTCAGCCTCACCTTTTTTCCAGAACAAATGACTTCAAAGACGATTTTGCAAAAAGTTTAGAATTGGCTGATGAACTGCTTTTATTGGATATTTACCCTGCCCGAGAGTTGCCAATGGAAGGCGTCACTTCTTCTATTATTTTCGATAAAATTGCTAATCCAAACAAAAGGCTTTGCTCTAAACAAAATATCTTAGAAATTATAAATTACAAAAACCCAGAACTATTGGTTACAATTGGTGCAGGTGATATTGACACATTAATTACACCCATAAAAACCCTCCTTTTAGGCAAAAACTAAGTTTGTTTAATCTATTTAAAATCATTAAACTATTTCACAAAATATAAAATTTTAGGGAAGTTTTGAGAAATCTGAATTGCTTTTTGTAAAGTGAGTAACTTTTTTATTCACAATTGTAAATTAATTGAAATATTTTTGGTAATTTAGATTCCAAATATTAATTGATTTAAGCAAAACCATTTACTGTATAAACATATTATTTTCAAAAAATTAATTAAAAACAAAATTTGTACGCTTGGAAAAATATATTGAGTTGGCTTGCCTTTTTGCTTTTATTAGTTGTTTTGATATTTTTTGCTGAAGATATTTACAAAAATCAAAGGTGCAAAAAGGTTGATATTCAATTTGAAACGAAAGAAAAGGGGTATTTTATTACCAAAGAAAATATTAATGATTTATTAACTGAAAACGGAAATAAACCCGTAACTGGAACAAAATTTATTTTATTAAACTTTGCTAAGCTTGAAAGCAACATTTTAAAAAATAAATTAGTAAAAAACTGCCAAATTAGCCGCACCCTTGGTAGTAATTTGGTGGTAAATATTAGTCAAAAAACCCCTATTGCACGTATTACTGCTTTAAGTGGTAGTTCTGATACTTTTAGTGGACTATACTTGGGTCAAGACGGCGGTTTGTTTCCTTTGTCAAATAATTACACCCAAAGAGTAGTACTGCTATCGGGTAAATATTTAATTGGAAAGAGAAATTTGAAAGCAAAAGAGGATAAAAATATTATTGAATTTATAAGTCAAATTATTGATAATCCATTTTGGAATGCAAATATTACTCAAATAATCATTGATGAAGACCAAAATATAAGTTTTTTAACTTTAATTGGCGACTATTTAGTAGAATATGGAATACCACAAAAGGAAGCGTTTGAACAAAAAATGAAAAAACTTAAAGTTTTTTATAAACAAATTGAGCCTGAAAATAAAGAAAAATACAAAATTATTTCCATAAAATATGCCAATCAAGTAGTAGGCCAAATGAAGCCTAACTTATTGGATATTAATTGATTGCAAAAGATTATTTTTCAAAAAAACTATAAAAATTGATTGAAAATGGAAGATAAGGTAATGGTTGGCCTCGACGTAGGCAACAGTAAAGTTTCTGCTGTGGTAGGCCGAATTAATGAAAACGGGAAACTCGAATTAATGGGAGTAGGCCAATCAATTATTGACCAAACAGTTATTCGAGGCCTAATCAGAAATGTTTCTAAAACGGTAGATGCCATTAATCTAGCAATTACTGAAGCGAGTAACCTTTCTGATGTGAAAATTGGAGAGGTAATCACAAATATAAGTTCACAAAATGTGAGTAGCATAATGAGTTCTGGGAGCTATATTTTGGAAAATGAAAACCAGGAAATTCAGCAAAAGGATTTGGCTCGTTTAATTGAAAATATGAAAAAAGGCCGAAACATTGCCGGAAATTCCATATTACATGTATGCCCGCAAGAGTTTAAAATTGACGATATGTGGGCTGATGTGTACAGCCCTGTGGGTATGTCAGGTTTAAAATTGGAAGGTGATTTTTTGGTAATTTCAGGGCCTCTTTTGGCTACCGAAAGCATAGAAAAATGTTTCAAAGCTTCTCCAACGAAAACAGAAATAAAGGAAAAACTGCTTTCATCTTTAGCAAGTTCATTGGCTACTTTAACCGAAGAGGAAAAGCAAGCCGGAGTAGCTTTAATTGATATTGGGGCGGGCAATACCGACATTGTGATATTCCAAAATAATATCACTCGCTATGTAAGCACCTTACCTATTGGAGGCAATGATATTACCAAAGATATCCAACAAGGGTGCAGTATTTTGCCAGATGTTGCCGAAAAATTAAAAGTAAAATTTGGCACTGCATTAAGCAATGAGGTAGATATTAATGAAATAGTTACAGTGCCAGGTATTGGTACAAAAAGCACTAAAGATATTGGCCTAAAAAATCTTTCAATTATAATGGAAGAGCGGCTTAAAGAGATAATATCATTGGCTTGGGCTTCGGTAAAAAAGTCAGGTTTTGAAAATAAATTGAATGCTGGAATCGTAATAACAGGTGGTTGCGCACAAATACCTTACATTTTAGACTTATTTTCAATTATAACTGAAAAGGAAGTCAGAATAGGTACGCCAAACATAAATTTAGCTAAAACTGATTTTGAAATTGCTAATAATCCAGCTTATGCCACGGCAATTGGCCTACTTTGGAAAGGCTTCAAAAGCTACGATTCACGAAAGGATGAGATTGAAAAAGAAAAATTTAAAGATAAAAAACCCACGGCAGAACCTTCAATTTTCGATGCACCCAGTAGTAAAAACTATTGGCAGAAAAGTGTAAATTTTCTGAAGAAAAAATTATTGGATGATCCCGAAGCTTTGGATGACAAATTTTAAAATAAATGCAAGCATTTTAACTCTCAAACTACAAAACTTTCAAACTATACTTCCATGCTAGATCATAATTTTACTTTTGAAACACCTAACCATTATAAGTCTATTATAAAAGTAGTTGGTGTAGGGGGTGGTGGAGGTAATGCTGTAAACCATATGTTTAAGCGTGGCATAACTGGCGTTGACTTTGTTGTTATGAACACTGATGCCCAGGCACTTACAGCAAGTCCTGTGCCGAATAAAGTACAGCTGGGGGCAAGGCTTACCGAAGGCTTAGGTGCAGGTAGTCAGGCCAAAAATGGCGAAAATGCAGCCATTGAAACAGCTGATGAAATTCGCCAAATATTTAATGATAATACCAAAATGGTATTCGTTACCGCTGGTATGGGTGGAGGTACTGGCACGGGAGCAGCTCCAGTAATTGCCAAAATTGCCAAAGAATTGGGAATACTTACGGTGGCAATAGTTACAGCTCCATTCAAATTTGAAGGTACTGACAAAAAAGACCAAGCAATAAAGGGAATTGAACTATTACAAGAAACATGCGATACAGTGTTGGTAGTACTCAATGACAAACTTTCTGATATGTACCCTGACCTAGATATTGATACAGCCTTTGAACATGCAGATAATATTTTAACAAATGCAGCAAAAAGTATAGCTGAGGTTATTACCAAATCTGGTAAGATAAATGTCGATTTTAACGATGTAAAAACTGTTCTGGAAAATGCTGGCCAAGCTGTAATGGGTTCAGCTTCAGCTAAAGGGGAAGACAGAGCTCTGAATGTTATTACAGAGGCCTTGCATTCGCCATTACTAAATAATAAGGATATTGCTGGGGCCAAGCGAATCTTAATGACCGTTGCATTTAGCTCCCAATGCAAAATGAAAATTAAGGAGCAAACCATAATTACAGATTATATTATGACCAAAATTGGCGTTGAACCTAAAGCGCTAAAACTTGGATTTATCCAAGATGACGACCTTGGTGATGAAATGAGTATAACCGTGATTGCCGCAGGATTTGGGTTAAAAGAACGAGAATATACAAGTGGTATTTCAATAAAAATCGACGGCTATTTGAATGATAATGGGAATAATGAAAACTCTAAGGCACTAAAAGGTGAATTAAATAAAGAGCAGTATATTTTAAAAATTCAAAAAGAAACAAACGAATTAGTTGAACAATATTTGGTAGATATGCCTTCTGAAAGAGAATTAGAAGAGCCTGCTTATTTACGATCTGCAGCTAAATTACACGATATTTCAAAAATAAACAATGACAATTTAGTAAAGTTTAGTTTATAAAAGCAGTTTCAAATATTTATCTTTATGAGCCAGGTTTTAAATGTCTGGCTCATTTTTTTTATCATATCGAATAATACATTTAGATTTGTATTTTCACTGAATTGGCGATATGTTTTGGAGGCAAATACACCAAATTTAAACTACAAAATTATCCCCTATACTTAAATATAAATAAAATACGACTAAAGCTTTTCATTAATTTTAACTTTTGTTTTTTTAGAATATTATTCCAAATAAAATATGCTTCAAACCCATTATCAAGTACAATTTATAGAGAGTATTTTGGCAGATAGCCTAGGAAAAGGTACTGTGCTGAAGGATTTTCAGTTTTTATATTGTGGTAATTTCAATTTGGCGGCTCGTGTAGAAACAGCAAATGGTAAGTATTTTATAAAATGGAATAAGGGTGATCATGAGGGTATGTTTGAGTCTGAAGCAAAAAGTATGGAGCTTATTAGAGAAACAAATACAGTTTATGTACCGAAAGTATATGGCTATGGCAAAAAGCCCGATGGCTCTTACTTGATGCTTGATTTTGTATCAGAATCGTCGAAAAATAATGATTTTTGGCAGGATTTTGGTCGAAATTTAGCTTCTTTACATGCCAATACTCATGAAAAATTTGGCTTGCATTTCAATAATTATATGGGAGCGCTGCGTCAAATTAATGATTATACAACTGATGGCATTCAATTTTATTTGGAAAAGAGGTTAATTATTCAGCTCGAAAAAGCTTATAAATCGAAATTAGTTGACTTTAAATTATATGTCGACTTGAACAATCTTTTTTCCAAAATTGCGACTATTTTCCCCAAAGAAAAGCCAAGTTTATTGCATGGCGACCTCTGGTCGGGCAATATTATGGTGGGTGCCAACGGTTATGTAGCATTGGTTGATCCTTCGGCTTACTATGGCTTTCGTGAAGCTGAAATTGCCTTTACAACATTGTTTGGGGGCTTTCCAATTGAATTTTACGAAGCTTATAATGAAGTAAAACCCTTAGAATCAGGCTTCAAAGATAGAATTGATTTATACAATCTTTATCCGTTATTGCTGCACGCTAACCTGTTTGGCGGTGGGTATTTAGAGTCAATAAAGCGAATTGTAAAGAAATATCTTTAAATTTAACTAAATATCCCAAATCAAAATGACAACCCTACAAATAATCTTATTAATTTCTATTATTTATGTAGGCCTTTGTTTTGTTGTTTATTTTGTTCAAGAAAGGTTTATTTTTAAGCCTGAAAAACTTCATAAAAATTTCAAATTTTCCTACGAAGGCATCGCCGATCAATTTGAAGAACTCAACTTTGAAACAGAAGAAGGTGTAAATATAAACGGAATTCGGTTTTATCACGATGATCCCAAAGGCCTTTTAATTTATTTCCATGGCAATACTCGAAGCATTAAAGGATGGAGTAAATACGCAAAAGACTTTACAAAGTGCGGTTATGATGTATTAATGATTGATTACCGTGGCTTTGGGAAAAGTACAGGGAAGAGATCGGAGGAAAACATGAACATCGACTCGCAGTTTATTTATAACAGAATGAGAGCCAAATTTAACTATAAAGAGGAAAACATAGTGATTTATGGTAGGTCACTGGGCTCTGGTTTTGCTTGTAAATTGGCCTCAAATAATAAACCTAAAATGTTAATTTTAGATGCGCCTTATTATAGCTTTTCACATCTTACCAACCGCTTTTTGCCTTTTATGCCAGTGGCAATTTTATTGCGTTTTTCCATTAGAACTGATATTTGGATACGCTATGTTCGTTGCCCGATTTTTATTATTCACGGAACTAAGGATTGGCTAATCCCTTATAAATCAAGTGTTAGGCTCAAAAACTTAGTACCTTTAGCGGCAAGACTAGTTCCTATTTATGGAGGTGGGCATAATAATTTGCCAAGTTTCCCCGAATACCATGATAAAGTGGCCGAAATATTAGACGGCACCTATGATCTTGTATTTAACAAATACGAATCAAAAGATTTTAGAGAATAATGGCATTGGAATTTTAATGCCAAGAATAAGTATAATCAATTATAATGTTATCAAATTTTAAAAGGAGGGCATTTTTAGTAAAAATTTTCGGTTTAATTGGTGCGATTTATGCAATAATCGTTTTCAGTTTGTATATTTTTCAGGATAAAATCATTTTTCATGAAACCATATTAGCTGATAATTTCAAATTTGAATTTCCTTATCCTTTCAAAGAGTTTTGGATTGACGATGAGCACAATAATCGAATAAATGCTCTTTATTTTTATACTGATTCTATTCAAAAAAAAGGCTTAATTGTTTATTATCATGGCAATGCTCGTGACCTCAATCGAGCAGGTAAATTTGCCCCCGACTTTACCAAAAATGGTTATGATGTATTAATGATCGACTATCGGGGTTACGGCAAAAGTCGAGGGGAGTTTTCCGAAAAAGGGTTAATTTCAGATTCCGAAGCTGCCTATAATTATGCCAAAAAGTTATTTCCTGAGAACAAGATTGTAGTATATGGCAAATCCCTTGGCTCAGGCATTGCTACACAAATAGCTTCAGTTAATAATCCAAAATTGTTATTATTGGAAACACCCTATTTCAATTTTCCTGATGTAGCTTACCACTTTTTCTCATTTATTCCCTTCAAAATACTTAGTAAATACCAGTTTGCAACCGATCAATTTATCACTAAAGTGAAATGTCCAATCCATCTCTTTCATGGCACAAACGATGGCTTAGTTTACTATGAATCGAGTATAAAATTAGCCAAACTTTTAGGTAAAAAATCTAGTGAAATATTAACTTCAATCAAAGGAGGTGAGCATAGAAATCTGTCTAAATTTCCAGAATATCATATAGCTATGGATAGTTGTTTACTTATTGATTAGTTTTTTATTACTAAACAAACAAATCATTAGTATTTACTTCTGAATGTATTTCTTAAAAATAGTAAGAATTTTTTTTAGCGGGCTAAGTAGTAAAGAAATAAATATATAACTGGGAAAATCTAATATTTTCATATACATTTCCCCAAAGATATTGGTGTATTTGAATTCTATCATTTTCTTTTATTTTAATATACTAATCTATAAAGTATTCATAATTAGTTAATAAGACCATATTTTCCGACCTTTGCAACCAATTTTAGCATAAAACATATTGGAAATAAACCCATTCATAGCCTTAAACTTAAATCCTCAACTCAATAAAGCTATTGAAGAGGCTGGCTATACGCAACCCACAGAAATACAGGCATTTGCTATTCCCCAAATATTGGCAGGCCACGATATCTTGGGTATTGCACAAACGGGTACAGGCAAAACAGCCGCTTTTCTTTTGCCAATTTTAATGAAAGTGAAGTATGCACAAGGTATACACATGCGGGCGCTCATACTAGCACCTACACGAGAGCTAGTGATGCAAATAGATAAAGAATTGGCGCAATTGGCGCAGTTCACTGATATTCGTCATGTAGCGCTTTTTGGCGGCCTAGGCCCTAAAACCCAAATTGAAATTATCAAAAAAGGGATTGATATAATTGTAGCTACCCCCGGTCGCTTTTTAGACTTGTATTTGAAAGGTGAAATCACTGTAAAAGAATTAAAAACCTTGGTATTAGACGAGGCCGATAAAATGATGGATATGGGTTTTATGCCACAAATCCGTAAAATTTTGGAGGTAATTCCATCAAAAAAACGTCAAAATTTACTGTTTTCAGCTACATTTCCACCTCGGGTTGAAAATCTTTCCAATGAGTTTTTAGAGTTTCCACTTAAAATTGAAGTGGCACCTCAAGCAAGCACAGCCTCAACAATAACCCAGAAATTATATGAATTACCCAATTTCAAAACCAAAATAAATCTATTAGAATTATTATTAAGAGGTACTGATGAGGTATTTAATCGTGTAATTGTTTTTACACGTACAAAAGAATTTGCTGACAATATTTTTAAGTTTTTAGAACGTAAGGTTGTAGGTGATTGGGATATTAAAGTGATACATTCCAACAAAGGTCAAAACACAAGAATCAATGCTATGGAGGCATTCAAGGAAGGTAATATCCGTGTTTTGGTCACAACAGATGTGGCTTCCAGAGGTATTGATATACCAAAAGTAAGCCATGTAATAAACTTTGATGTACCACTTATTTATGAAGACTATGTCCATAGAATTGGGCGAACAGGCCGAGCTAAAGAGATTGGGGAGGCCATTAGTTTTATGACACAAGCCGAAGAATATCACATAAAAAAAATTGAGGGAATTATTAAGCAAGCCATTCCAAGGCTGCCTTTACCTGCCGATTTAAAAATAGAACAAACACCGCCTGAGGAGCGTAAGGCGATGCTTTTAGAAATTGATAACCAGAAAAAACGGGACGACCCAAGCTTCAAAGGGGCTTTTCATGAAAAAAAGAAAGAAACACAAATTAAAATAGCCAAAGCAGAGGCATTAAAAGCCAAAAAAGAAAAGAAACCAGATAAAGAGTACAGTAAAAAGTCAAAAACAGGTTCAAAAACACCCCCAAGAAAATATGGAAAGAAAAACAGATAGTTTTTGAGTTTTTTTGAAAAATATTAGCGTGAAAGCTTGTAAAAATTCAATATTTTGGTATTTTTGTTATATAAAAACAACTACAATAAATAAACTTAATAAACGTTTAACTAAAGCAAAATAGTTAAAAAAATTGAAAAAGACTTTCCTCTATATTTTAGTTCAAATCATTTCCTGGCCTGTAATTAGCCAAGTTGTTTCCTCCATTGCCAAAGCTGATCCAACTCAAAACACAGATAAAGTTAGTGTAGAGGTAAAATCTGACGTACAAAATCAGAATAAATATTTGTTGCCATTATTTGGTAATATTGAAAAATCGGAAAAGGAGAAAGT
Source organism: Cytophagaceae bacterium (assembly GCA_031383555.1). Lineage (GTDB taxonomy): Bacteria > Bacteroidota > Bacteroidia > Cytophagales > Spirosomataceae > JANMZR01. The sequence goes on from JANMZR010000361.1 coordinate 14,469, forward strand.
TGTTGACCTTGCCTTTGTGAATATGTGCAAAAAAAACTTCCCTAATTTGATTGAAGCCTCAAAGTTTTTTGCAGACAGAGGCTGGGAATATTTGTCTGAATCTGAGCTTGATACAGCGATGCATAGGTTTAACTTATGCTACCTTTT
>JANMZR010000368.1:0-15231 GCA_031383555.1 Cytophagaceae bacterium
ATAGACAAATAAACCTCATTAAAACCCATTGCTTTATAATAACTGTAGTTTGCATTAATATTTTTAACAAACCCTTCTATTTCAGTATCAGAAACTTTATAAAAAGCTGATTTCGACCTGAAATTTTTTGAAAGAAAATCGACCAACTATAATTTATCAACAGATAAAAAGGAGATATTCTATTTCGAAGAAGCAGATGTAAAGTGCCAAAATTCAGCTTTTTATAAAGTTTCTGATACTGAAATAGAAGGGTTTGTTAAAAATATTAATGCAAACTACAGTTATTATAAAGCAATGGGTTTTAATGAGGTTTATTTGTCTATAATTCCAAATAAAGTATCCATTTTAGCGCCAAATTTGGGTGATTATAACTACGTTTTAGAGCGAATTCAGCAACATCCTGACTTAAAAGCTAAATATTTGGACATCTATTCTATTTTCAAAAAACAGTCACAAAAAGTCTACTCAAAATCAGATACGCATTGGAATTGCAATGGCAGTAGTATTTGGCAAGGGGTAGTGAATGATATTTTTTAGCTGGAATTTGATAATAAAAAAAACCAAAGAAAAAGCCCATCACAATAATGCAATGGGCTTTATAAACCTAACCCCTAACACTAATTACTATTTTAAAATAATGCTTAATAATTCATTATTTTATTTTGACTCTATTCGGAAAATGCTTTAAAACTTTTGTCAGTTAAAAACCAACCCCAATCCTAATTGATAACCGTTCAAAACTCCTATATTCTGTCATGTAATACCCCTGTTCAGGCTGGTTATTTATCATTTCTGATTTTTGTATTTTGTAGCCAACATTTATGTGTAAGCTACTGCCGTCGTCGCCCAATTTTATTTTTAAACCAACTGATGGATTGAGCATAAGGCCCCCATGTTTATCTATTTTTTGATTTTTGTCGTTGGTATTTTTCCAGATAAATCCATAACCAGCATCAAAGTTGCCGATTGGGCTAATTCTTCGGCTTGGTAATAATATGGTGCGAATACCAATGCTCATGGGTGTAATAATATTAGCTCGATAATAGTCAAAACCACCCGAAACGCCAACGGCTATTCCTTTATGAATATTATAACCAGAAAAATGCTGAAAAGTAAAATTGCTAAATTGGTCATCGCCATAATTATAAGGGTTTGGGTAATAGTATGATGCGGCAGATTTAACATCATAAGCTGGGTAAGCTATGTTATTAATAGGGGCCTGCTTACCCAACAAAAAGCCAAATTCTGTAATATGAACAAATTTTCGTTCTACAATTGCTTGTGTTGAATTTGGTTGCGGTATTGGTATAGTTTTAGGAATTTTATTTTGTGAAAACACCAAATTAAAATTTGCTGCAAAAAAAAGAAAAATAAAAGCTAATCTTGTTTTCATATTCTTATGATTTAACCGCTTATAATCAATTAATTATTGTATTATTTCGGAGTTGATTTGATGCTACTTAAAAGTTTCAGATTTTTTGGGTCTGAATAATCATATTGGTACAACCCATCTTTACCAATTAGCATCAATTTTTTACCCAACGGAATTACATCGAAAGCATCAATTCCCTTAAATTCGAAAAGCTTATTTTTGTCAATATCCTTAGGCTCCGCCATTGAAAATACTTTTAATCCTTTATCACCTTCACAAATAAATAAATTTGGATAATCGATACCCAAACCAGCAGGCCCTTCCATGTCGAATGACTTCACCAATGTTGGGTACAATGGATCAGAAATATCAATCAAATCTAACTGGTTGTTATTAACTTGACCGCACCTAGTAGCACCATTGGTCGATCGGAGGGTAACATAAGCATAATTATCATAAACCACCACAGGGTCACAAGCTTTAAAATGATTGTAAGTACTGAGTAGTTTTGGAGCAGCTGGATTAGTGTTATCAAAAATATGCATGCCAGTTGTAGAGCCAATAAATAGTTTGTCTTTATAAGGGAAAATCGTTTCAATTCCCCAATTCAAATTTATTTTAGGCAGTATTTTCGGGCTGTTTATATTTTCGATATTGAAAGGTATAAGCTCCTGATTACTAACAGCATACAAATAATCATTCACTATTGAAAACCTAGCCATCGAACCTCCTATTCCAGATGTACCGGGTGCCTTTGTACCAGAATTTACTCCAGATTGCCCGCTTGAAGATGCTTTATCTGCAAAGGCCGACTCATAAAATATAGGCCCTCCCCTATAATATATTTGCGGATATACATTGCCTTCACAAATTACGTCAACAGTATCAGTTACATCAACCCATTGGTAGTCAATTATTTGTCTATTCTGTTCATCCAAATACCAGCTGATCCCATCGATGGTGCCATTATTAAATACTTTTTTTACCCTGTTTATCTCTCCGATTTTTGTGGGATTAGTAATATCTATCACTACAATATCGCTATAACTATCAGCATACATCACATTACCAATTACCGCCATATCTACATTTCCTGGGATATTTATAAACGAAACAAATTTTGGAGATGATGGATTTGAATTATCTATAACATGAATGCCTTTTTTTATCTCGTTGATAAACAGATAGTTGTCTTTCAAATATATTTTACCGGGATTTTCTAAAGTGGCGGTTCCATTACTTATACTATTTTCCAATACCTTAAATGAAATTTGGACTGGCTTAGTCGTGCGGTATTTTCTTACTTGTCTACATTTATCTTGACAGCTAATTGATGCGAACACCAAAAAACCATACCATATTAATAGGCAGATAGAATAAAATTTAATTTTTAATAAACCTTTCATCTTTGTACATTTTCCTTTTGAATATAAAAACAAAATTTATGTACTTAAGACAGTAGTATGCTTTGAAAGGTTGTAAGTGGTTCTCAATTAATTTTTAATTTGATACTCTAATACCGCCTTGTATTTTAAAATTCCTCCAAAATTTATTCTTATTTTTTTCTGGGCTCGAGATTGCATTTGGATCGTAATAAGGAGCTACATATTGGCTATCAGTATTTGGAACCAGTTCTGGAGTTTCCAATGAAATAGTAGGTAAGTGCAGTCCTTTGGGTTTCATTTCTGAAACGTTTTCCTCAATTTTTTGAAAGGGGCCTTCCTCAGTTATGGTATTTGCAATAATTTCAATCGGTTCATCAACCATTTGTTCCTTTGGAGTAAATGATTTTACTTGCTTTCTATATTGCCTTTTGGCAACGAAAGTAGGGCCAGCAACCACGTTTTTGTCTTCAACTTTTGCACTAATAATTGTTGATTCAATAGGTTTTGTATAAATTGTTTCATTTTTTGTAGGGCTTAAATCTGTATTAAATTTATGTATTGAAGTGTTATTAAAATATAAATAGGTAATTGCCGAAACCAATACTATTCCAGTTCCAACAATAAGTTTAGTTTGTATAGCAGAGTTATTACCATCACTTTTTGTGCCAACATTTGTTTCTTGAGGTAAAGATTTTTCAATATTTTCCCAAATGATATCAGGCGGAGCTAGGCTAGCCTTATCGAATGCCTCCTTAAAGGCGTTTTCGAAATTATCGTGTTTTGGTTTAATCATAACCTTTTATAATTTTAATAGTGAGCAAAAAGCTCAATTCATTTTATTTAACTAAATATTCACTAATCATTATGACCAACATATTTTTCATTGGTTGATAATTTTTTTTGTAATAATCCTTTTGCTCTAGCGTACTGCGACTTTGAAGTTCCGATTGAAATTCCAAGTTTTTCACCAATTTGTTTATGATCATAGCCATCAATGGCATATAGGTTAAATACCGTTTGGCAACCCAATGGTAGGCTTCTCACTAAAGCAAGTAATTCATTGAAATTCAAATCAGAAATGGCAGAAGTAATGTTGTTTTCTACATAATAGGCTTGATCTAAATCAACTGAAAACTGCATGTCTTTTTCTTTTCTTACATGATTGATGGCTGAGTTTACAACTACTGTCCTAATCCACCCGCCTAACGAGCTTTCGAATCTGAAGGAACTTATTTTTGCAAATATTTTAATAAACGCATCCTGCAAAATATCCTCTGCTTCGGCTGAAGTTCGGCAATATCTATTACACAATACTAGCATTTTATTGGCATAGGTATTGTACAGCTTCAATTGCATACGACGGTCGCCAGCTATACAGCCTTTCACCAATTCTTCCTCGGTTATCTGCATTTAAGGGGTTTTAATATTGGATTGTGTCATTAAATCGCCAATTATTTACAATTCTAAGTTTCAAAAAAACGAATAAAAATAAACAAATTTTAAAACGAAGTGTTATTCAATTACAATCGAGAAAACATTTCATTTCAGCTCAATCGTAATCATGACAATGCAACGTTTAAAAAGGTTGCAAAAAATTTGCAAAGTATAATTTATTTTTTGGTAAATCTACAAACTAACCAAGTAATAGGAAAGGCAGCAATTACATCGGCAGTGTAATGAATATGCTGGAATATTAATGAAATAGCAATAAATGAGGTAACAAAAAGAGCGAAGTATTTATCGGTTTTTTCCTTTAAAATAAGGTAAATTAAAAACATGGTTGAGGTATGGCCTGAAAAAAACAAATCTTTTGTAATTTCAACCCCCCCATAAAATATTTTTGTTATTGGGTCTACAAGGCTAACCATATCAGCTGGTGGATTGAGCGGGATAAAATAGATAAAAACGAACCTTAAAAGGGTAATTATCAAATAAGAACTTAGAAAATCAAATAGTAATGTCGGGTCATATATTACCCTGTAAATCAATAAAATAGCAAGACTATACATTAATATAAAAATAAGCCAGGAAAGGTCAAAAGTCGGTAAAAAGTCCAAGATTGGGTCATTCCAAGTACTACCCTCTCGATTTTGAATAAATGCAAAACCGTATGGCATTATTAAAAGTAGCAAAACGGATAGCGTTACTAAAAGTATAAATTTTTGTCGGTAATTCGACTTTTTAAGTAGGCTTTTCCAAGTAATTTCGGCCATTGAAAAAAATAATTTTATTAAAAAAAAGCAAATTTTGAAATTTTGTTTCAAAATACAAACTTACATCAAAAAATAAACGTTTATCAATTATGGAAAAAATATTGAATATCTTAATTGTTGGAATTCTTAGCACTTTTACGTTTTCAGCTTGCTCAAAAAGCAGTTCAAGCACCAATTCAAGTGATATGAATGAGCAAAAATTTGACAGTATATTGGCCAACACAAAATCAGAAAAAAATATAAATATGGATGAATTAGAAAAAATCACTTTTGGGTCGGGCTGTTTTTGGTGTGTTGAGGCTGTATTTCAGGACCTAAAAGGTGTAGTGAAAGTAGAGTCAGGCTACTCAAATGGCAAAACCAAAAACCCTACTTACAAAGAGGTTTGTTCAGGGCTTACTGGTCATGCGGAAGTATGTCAAATTACCTATGATCCCAAAATAATCAGCTTTGATGAATTGCTTGAAGTGTTTTGGAAAACACATGACCCAACCACTTTGAACCGACAAGGTGCTGATGCTGGCACTCAATATCGGTCAGGGGTGTTTTATCATAATGAAAGCCAAAGAGAAATGGCTCAAAAATGGAAAGATAAACTCAATGCCGAACACGTGTTTCCCAATCCAATTGTTACTGAAATCACTCCAGTTGGTACTTTTTATGTGGCGGAAGACTACCATCAAAACTATTACAAGCAAAATGGATATGAGCCTTATTGCCAGATAGTTATAAAACCTAAAATGGAAAAGTTTGAAAAGGCTTTCAAAGAAAAGCTAAAAAATTAATATTTTAATTAATTGAAAATGAAGACCGAGAAATCGGTCTTTTTTTTTGGAAAATTATCACCAAACTTCAAAATTTAGCCTTATAAACTAGAATTGAATTTTCAAGAATAAATTGTTAATTTGTAAAACTATTTTTACTTATGAAAATCCATAAACTGCCTCTAATTTTCGCTTTGGCATTAACTTGCTCTGGAACTAAACACAGTCAATACAACTCAATAAGTGGCATAAAAGTACCAGAAGGCTATGAAGTTACAATAGCCGCTGGCCCCGATTTGGTAGACTTTCCTATGTTTGGCACAGTTGATGAATTAGGTCGATTATTCCTTTTCGAAAGCATAGGAAATGTCTACGATAAATCAGAGGAGGCCATTACAAACCCTCAGTTTAGAATAAATTTGTTAGAAGATTTGAACAACGACGGTATTTATGATAAAAGCACCATTTATGCCGATAAATTGAGTTTTCCTCAAGGCGGTGTATTTTATAAAGGAAGCCTTTATGCCTCAGTTTCACCTGATTATATGAAGTTTACCGATACTGATGACGATGGGGTAGCGGATAAAAGAGAAAAACTTTTGAGTGGATTTACCCTCAATGTCAATGCAAATAGCTTTGTTGGACCGTTCAAATCGCCCGATGGATGGCTTTATGCAACCAATGCAATTATGGGTTTTAATGTAATGAGCAAAGAAGGGCAGCAATTAAAAGGTAGCACAGCACGTGTTTGGCGGTTTCGGCCCGATGGCTCCGATTTGCAATGGGTTTCAGCTGGTGGTATGAACAATCCGGTTGAAATTACTTTTACAGAAGCAGCAGAACCCATTGGCACTCAAACTTATTTTACTAATGAATTGGCAGGCCAAAGGGATGCACTCATGTTTTGGACGGAAGGTGGCGTATATCCAAAGCCCAACAAAAATATTACTCGTGACAATCTGCCTCTCACTGGCGATTTGCTACCTGTTGTTTCCAAATATTCAAGGGTATCACCAGCGGGAATTTGGAGGTACCGCAGTAAGGCTTTGGGCAATGATTTTACTGATAATTTGTTTTCAGCACAATTTAATACACATAGAATTATTAGGCATAAATTATTCCGAGACGGCGCCAATTTCCGAACTGAAGATGAAACCTTTTTCTCAAAAGAATCCGATGAAGATTTTCACCCAACTGATGTAACTGAAGACGGTGATGGAAGCTTATTAGTTGTTGAAACTGGTGGCTGGTTTATTAAAGGTTGCCCGCTGTCTCAAGTATCAAAACCAGAGCTTCAAGGTGCTATTTATCGGGTTCGGAAAAAAGGGGGGCAAATTATTGTAGATCCATTTGGTAAAAAAATTGATTGGAGTAAAATTAATAATGACCAAGCGGCTAAACTGTTAAATGATAGCCGACCATTTGTTTATGACAAAGCGTCTGAAGTATTATCAGAAAGAGGAGATGGTGCAATTTCAAGTATTATAAGTAATTCAATTGCTCCAAAAGCAAAAGTAAGGGCTGTATTTTGTTTAGCCAAAAACGGCTCCGACTTAGCATTGAAAAAGATAGCTAATTACTTGACTGATAGTAATTTAGATGTAAAAGTGGCTGCTGCTCATAGCCTTGGTTTAGCCAAAAGCAAAATTGTAAATATAGCTTTAATAAATATGCTAAAAACAGCTCCGCCAGCTGCTAAAAGAGCAGCTGCAACCGCACTAGCCCGTATTGCAGACCCTGAAACTGTACCTGCCATTTTGAGTGCCGCCATAAATACAACTGACCGTTTTGTTGAGCATGCAATCATATTTGCCCTTATTAAAATAAACGACCCTCATCAAACAGCAAAAGGACTTTTGCACCCAAATACTGTAGTAAAATCAGTAGCGATTAAGGCAATGGATCAAATGGAAAACAAGCAATTACTTGCCAATCAAGTTCAACCATTTTTAAACAGCTCCAATAAAGATTTGCAAAATGTAGGGCTTTGGGTAGCAAGTCACCATGCCGATTGGGCACAAGATTTGTTACCATATATCAAAAATAGATTATCGAAATTTCCATTAAAAGATACAGAAACTGAATTGCTTACTTAACTTTTGCAGTCTTATGCCGACCAAGCGGCCATGCAAAAGTTCATTGTCGATGAAAATGAAAATGCCTCTGAAGAGAAAAAAATATTTTTAGCAAAAATTATGGCAAGTTTGAATGCTCAAAAATTGCCTGAAATTTGGACTAATTTAATAGGAAAAGAATTAAATAGTGAAAAAAATACCGAACTAAAATCTGCATTGATTACAATTTTAAAAAGCCGAAATATTACAGGTTTTGAAAAAGAATTGGAGGTAATTTCTTCCAATACTAATTTCCCTACAAATTTGAGAATTAAAGCACTCAGTTTGTCGAAAGGAGGTATTGCTAGTCCTCAATTTCAGTTTTTGAAAAACCAAATAAGTGAAAAAGCAGAAGCCACAACCAGACAAATGGCTCTAAACGTATTGGCAAATAAAGTGCAGACTGATAGTCAATTAGCAAGTATTGCAACTGACGTTTTACCAACCGCTGATGCCTTAACAATGCCACAACTTTTACCTTATTTTAAGAATACCAATAACCCGGAAATAGGGAATCAACTATATTCAAAATTGTTAAACTTCAAAGGTCTAGATAACCTAAATGAAAGCCTAATTAGTGAAATTTTTGATAATTTTGGTAACTCTTTTATTGCAAAAAAATACGCTATTTTAGCAAAAATAACAAAACTTAAAGCTGACCGAATTGATTATTTGAAGGATTTGGAAAAAATAGCTTCAACTGGTGATATTGAAAAAGGCCGCAAAATTTTTTATGGAAAAGCAATGTGTTCTACTTGTCATAGTGTGGGTAAAGAGGGTGGCAAATTTGGGCCAGATTTAACCTCAATTCAAAGGGACAGATCAATTCATGATTTGCTCGAGGCCATCGCTTACCCAAGTGTAAGTTTTGTGCGCTTGTACGAAACCTACGAAATAGAAACAACTAACGGTACTTTTACTGGAATCATTAAAGAGCAATCTCCGACTTTGATTTTACTTGAAAATGCACCTAATTCAGTAATAAGAATTGTCAAAAAAGACGTGAAAAATATTAAAAACTCCGAAGTTTCGATGATGCCGCAAGGTCTTGAAAAAATATTGTCAAAAGAAGAATTGGCAGATTTAATGACTTTTATATTGGGTCAAGACCAAAATCCTGAATTTGACTCAAACTTGTTACGATTAAGAAATCAAAAACACTAAAATAGCTAAAATCATGAATAGAAGAGATTTTGTAAAAGCAGGCTTAACTGCAACAATTGCCACAAGCAGTATTTCTAAAATATGGGCAGCAGGCGAGGCGCCATTTAAGGTGAAGTTTTCTCCAGAATTTAGAATTTTTGAAGACATCGCTGGCAAGGATCTGATTGATCAAATAAATTGGGGCTATGACCACGGTTTCAGAGCTTGGGAAAACACAGGATTGGCAGGAAAAACAGTTGAGCAGCAAGAAAAAATAAGCCAAACAGTCCAAAAATTAGGAATGGAATTTGGGCAATTTGTAGGTACTATGGATTTCAAAAATGCGACTTTTGCAGGTAAAAATACTGAGGCTAGAAATAAAGTATTGAAAGATGTAAAGGCTAGTGTAGAAATTGCTAAACGTATGAATACCAAGGTAATACATAATGTTTTAGGTTTAGGTGAAGCCAAATTACCTTATGATTTACAGATGGCAAATGCCGTTGAATTATTGAAAAGAGTAGTCGATATTTATGAGCCGCATGGCATTGTAATGGTGATGGAAAGTATGAATTCGAAGGTTGATCACCCGGGTATGTTTTTACGTACCATTGTTCAGGCCTATTCACTAGCAAAATCAGTTGTAAGCCCCTCCTTGAAAATCCTGTACGATTTTTACCATATTCAAATAGAAGAGGGCCATTTATTACCCACTCTCGATTATGTGTATGATGAAATTGGCTATGTGCAGGTTGGCGATACACCTGGTAGAATTGAACCCACAACTGGTGAAATAAACTATCCAAGGGTAATGCAACATCTCTGGGATAAGGGCTATCGTGGTTTTGTGGGTTTAGAGCACGGCAGTAGTATGCCTGGCCCTGAAGGCGATTTGGCTGTTTTGAAGGCCTATCGGGCAATAGATGTGAAGTAATAAACATAAATACTTCAACGAGTAAAACATGATGTTCATCGGCTAATTGCCTCAATTAGTCGATTTTTGTTTTTAGGCAGGTCATTCAAAGGTAATTTTGGCAACTTAAAACTTTAATTTTGATCTAGAATGATGTCATTTATTTTTCTCCGAAAAGTAAAAATGCTGGAAATTCAAATCGGAAAAGGAAAGCAAGTGGAGGAGTTGATTTTCCGAATTGGTTCTTTGGGTAAGTTTAGCAAAAAGTCTTTTATTAAAAATTAGGATTATTTTTTGCCCAATGAAATACTTTTAAAATTTGTGTATGCTCTACTTCGCCCTCACCTGTTTTTTCAAAACCATTTTTTGATAAGACTTTTTGTGATGGAAAATTATCTTTTGGTGTATCAGCCTGAACAGTTTTCAATGCGGGGTCCATAAAGGCCCAGTCTAGCAAACAATTAAGTGCTTCTGAAGCAAAGCCTTGGTTTTGGAATTTTTCATCAATCATATAGCCGACCGGAGTTTTGCCGTCGTCAGGATAACCCGCAAAACCAATGCCACCAATAGAAATATTTAGTTGAGTATGAATTATTTCCCAATTGGTAAACCAAAAAAAATTATCTGGATATTTCTCAGTTTGAGGTATCCAAAAATTTTCTAATGCGTCTTCTGTTTCGGCAGTTGCAAGGTCATCAACTTTGCGGAAATTAGGATAAAGCTTGAGTATTTTTTCAAGTTCTGTTCTTCCTTTTTCTTTCCAAATACACAATAAATAGTTGTCAAGTGGAATTAAAGTTAATCGTTTGGATATAATTTCTACCAATTTTTTTTTATTAATATTTCCACTGAATCTGAGATAAATTTTGAAGCCAAAATGAATATCTAATTTCCAAAAATTGAATAAAATTAAGCGTCCAGAATGCTTTTTGACTATTTAAATAAAATTTAAACCATTTACCATTTATACTTATTTTTATATATTTCATCAGAAAGTATATTAGAATAATTTTATAAAATTGTAAATTTGACCATGTTTTGAGTTAAATTACTTAGAAAAGTACAAAAAATAAACAATTTTCAAAAAATTTAGTTTAAGGTAATAAGGGTAAATTTATAAAATTAAAATCAATCATGAACAAATTTTACACATTAGTATTCTCAGTGCTTACTATTAATACTTTCGCTCAATTTCCTATAGGTACAATGGGTGGTGCCGCAAAACCAAAAACTACAGTTATTCCAGGCACTTTTGCCGATTCACAAACAAAAGGTACTGGTAAAATTACCGGTTATGTGATTGACTCTGCTGCTACCAAAGCAGTTGAATTTGCCAACATCGGCCTCATAAATAAGGCCAATAATAAACCTGTAGATGGTACTACTGCTGATGAGAAAGGTAAATTCACTATGAAAAATATCGCTAAAGGAAATTATAAATTATTGATAACTTTCATTGGATTTAAAACCTATTCAAACGATAATATAGTTATTGACGAGAAAGGAAGTAATATTGACTTGGGAGTGGTAAAACTTTCCCAAAATGTTCAAACCTTAGAAGAAGTTACAGTTGCTGGCCAAAAATCACTAATAGAAGATAAAGTCGATCGATTGGTTTATAATGCTGAAAAAGACGCAACAAGTGCTGGTGGCGATGCAACTGATGTATTGAAAAAAGTGCCTATGCTTTCTGTCGATTTGGATGGAAATGTAAGCCTAAGAGGAAATTCTAATGTGAAGGTTTTGATTAATAATAAACCATCATCAATAATGGCAGCCACTGTTGCAGATGCCATGAAACAAATTCCAGCTGATATGATTAAGTCAGTCGAGGTAATAACTTCTCCATCAGCTAGATATGATGCGGAGGGATCTTCAGGAATAATCAATATTATAACTAAAAAGAATAATTTACAAGGATTAACACTTAACATTGACTCTTCAGTGGGTATCAGGGGTGGTAATATGAGCTTAGGTGGCAATTACCGAAAAGGCAAAATGGGTTTTTCTCTTGGTGGCTTCGGAAGAGCCAATTACAATATAAATGGAGCTTTTGAAAACATGCAAACCACTACTAATGCAACTTCTGGTGAAAAATTTGTAAATATTCAAAATGCTGAAACTAGAAATTCGGGCGCTTTTGGTCAGTATCGCCTAGGTTGGGACTATGATATTAATAAGCAAAACTCTGTATCTGCTTCGTTTCGATATGGATTAAGGAATCAATATAATTTTCAAGATAAATTATTAAATCAGCAATTTAATAATACTGGATCATTGGTCAATAGTAATACAAGAGATGTGGAATTAATTGACAACTCGGGCTCTTATGACCTTAACTTAGATTACACGCATACTTATGCGAAGCCACAGAAAGAATTAAGCATACTTACCCAATTCAGTAGAAATAACAGGGTAAACGACTTCATAAATGTTTTATTGAGTACAGATTCAGAAATATTGGCGAAAATAAAAAATGATAATATAAGTTCAAATCAAGAAATGACAACTCAGCTTGACTTTCAAAACCCACTATCAAAAACCCAGCAGATAGAAATGGGTGTTAAGGGCATATTCAGAAAAGTTACTAGTGATTTCAAGTACTTTTTTGCTCAAGGTAATGGACAATATCAAGAATCGGCTGATAAGCAGTTAGCTAATGTATTCGACTACGATCAAAATGTAATAGGAACCTATTTGTCATTAACTTCAAAATTAGGAAAAAAATATAGCTCAAAAATTGGTGCCCGCTATGAATACACTGAAATAGATGCAAGTTTTGCAGCAGGAGAAAAACCAAATATCCCTTCTTATGGTATTTTGGTTCCTAGCTTAACCATTTCAAAAAATTTGAAAGGTGGTAGTTCTTTGAAAGCTTCATATAACCGTCGAATTCAACGTCCTTCCCTCCAATTTTTGAATCCAAACATCAATAAATCAAACCCATTAAGTATTTCTGAAGGTAATCCTTTACTCGATCCTGAATTTACTAATAACTTTGAAGTAACCTTAAATACATTCCTTAAAAATACATTCTTAACAATATCTGCTTTTGCGAGAAATACAAATAATGCAATAGAAAGTTTGAGAGATGTAGTTGAAAACCAAACAATTCGTACTAGTTATGCTAATATTGGCCAACAAAACGCCTATGGTATTAATTTATTTGGGAATTATAGTTATAAAACAAAGCTGCAATTGGGTGCTGGAGGCGATGTATATTATGTTGACTTGAAAAATAATGTGCCAAATCCAATCTATAATGCCAGTAATTCGGGAGTAGTAGCCAATTTTAGGGTATTTGGTGGATATAACCTTGCTAAAGGATGGGGCTTACAATTGTTTAGCTTTTATAGGGCCAATCAAGTACAGTTACAAGGGTCGCAGGGTGGTTTTGGTATTTATAGTTTAAGTTTGAAAAAAGATTTTGCAAATAAAAAAGGAAGCATCGGTTTTGGAGGCGAAAATTTCTTTACGCCCGAGTTTAGAATTAGAAATGAAATAACGTCACCAATCATTTCACAAAAAAGTATAGTTACCTTAAGAAATACGAATGTTAAAATCAATTTTAGTTACCGTATTGGCAAAATGACTTTTGATGCTCCTAAGCGAAAGAAAAGCATTAATAATGATGACGTTAAAGATGGCGGTGATAGTGGTGCAGGCGGAGGGCAGCAAGCGGCGCCTGCAGCAGCGCCAGCGGGTGGTGGTCGTGGGCCAAGGTAAAATACTTGAATTTTTACATTTTGAAATTGTTGAATTCGAAGAAAATAGGAATATTTTGAAAAAAATATAGCAATTCTTCAAAACATTATTTGGACAAGAGAAGTTTTTTTTGCAACTTTGCAGTCCCAAATCGATAAATAGTTAGTCGACAAGGTCAGAGTAAAAGGTTCCGTAGCTCAGTTGGTTTAGAGCACCTGCCTTACAAGCAGGGGGTCCTAGGTTCGAATCCTAGTGGGACCACATCAAAAAGAGGTCAGAAAACTTATAATTTTCTGGCCTCTTTTTGTATTAAATTACTCTATGTTTTTTGTAGCTAATCAATCGATTGTGATGCTTTTTTTTACATGTTAGTTTATCTTGAAATTCATTTGCAAACAATTTGCAAACATTTTATGGTTACTGAGGCTTTGTAGGGGGTTGGACTTGGTGGGATTTAATTGGCTATTCAATATTCTGTGCCTCAATAATATAACAGAAATTAGAATGTCATATTTTTTAGTTTTTCAACTATTAATCGTGTGGTACTTGGGTCGAGCCCAGTGGCTTTATGTTCATGTACAATTATAAATTCCCTCGCACAAGACAAAAATCACACAACTAAAGTAATGGTTTTATCTTTTTCATAAAGTGTGGTAGGGCAATTTCGGGTTCTGCAAGTTCTGGGTGCCACCTTTTTTCCCATTCAAATGATACGAAACCTTTGAAGCCTCTCGATAGTACTAGGTCCAGATTTTGAGCAATATTTACTTCTCCTTCACCAGTGAGTGTATATTCAAATTGTTGGTTTTGGAGAAAACGACCATCTTTTATTTGGACAATTCGGATATAATCAAACAATTTTTCAACCATTTCTGGTGCTGATTCAGCAGTTTTGAGATGCATATTGAAATAATCCCAAATGGTGCCACTATGCAAGCTAGGAAAAGATTTCAAAATAGATAACAGGTCATCAGATTTGAGAAGATCGCCGTGTGCATCAAGTAAAACAGATACTTTACTACCATTGCATAGTGAAAGTGCCTTCCCATAATTTTCTCGCATGGTGTCTATACCGAACTCTTTGGTTTTTCCCTCAGGGAACTTGTCTGGAAACATTCTTACATATGGGCAATTAAGTTTTTCAGCAATCTCAATGTATGCTTTTGCTTCATCAAGATTCTTTTGTCTTTTTTCTGTTTCAAATTCATGTAATACCGCCGATGCATTGAGATTGAAAATTTTCACATTCTCTTCACGGCATAGTTTTATAATTTCTGGTATTTGCCCTGGTTTTAATTCAGGCGCTTCAGTAAGATTTATATCACCTGCAATTCCTCTGATTTCTATGCCTTGGTAGCCCATTTTGGCAGCATTTAATATGGTTGTCTTTAAGGTCCAGTTCGAACAAGACAATGTATTGAAGGCCAACTTTGTTCTTTGTTTTTTTACCCCACCAATTGACGTCAAAAAAGGAACAAAAGCAGCAGCATCTACGGCTGTTATGACTAAAGAGTCGGCCCCCTCTATGGAGGAAGTTAAAATTATTCAATTTTATGCCAATCATCCTTTCTTGTATCTAATTCGTGACCAAGCAACGGGTTCTATTTTATTTATGGGGCAAA
>JANMZR010000451.1:0-12658 GCA_031383555.1 Cytophagaceae bacterium
GGAAAATTTTACGCATAAAACCTACAGCAGAAGGTAGTTATTCAATTCCAGAGGCTAATCTTTTTCCAGTTGGCATGGCCAAAACACGCCCTGAAATTTATGTAATGGGTAATAGAAATCCGTATAGAATATCAGTTGACAAGCGTACTGGTTACTTATATTGGGGCGAAGTAGGCCCTGATGCAGGAGAAAACTCTGAAAAATATGGCCCTCGTGGTCACGATGAGCACAACCAGGCTCGTAAAGCTGGATATTTTGGCTGGCCACTTTTTGTGGCTGATAATCGTGCTTACAAACATCGAGATTTTAATGACAATTCAGTTACTTATACTTTTGATCCTGCCAAGCCAATTAACGATTCCCCACATAATACTGGGCTAACAGAATTACCTCCTGCTAATAAGGCATTTATTTATTACCCTTATGCAGAATCCCCTGAGTTTGGCGCTGTTGTTGGCAAAGGAAGTCGCAACGCAATGGGTGGCCCAGTTTATTATTACGACGATTATGCAGAGTCGAAGGTGAAGTTTCCTCGTTATTATGATGGCAAGTTTTTTGCCTATGACTGGACTCGAGATTGGATAAATCCCGTGACTATGAATGCAGAGGGAGACTTTGTGAAAATGGAGCGATTTACTCCAAATACTGCCTATTCGCACCCTATGGATATGCAATTTGGTAAAGATGGTGCACTTTACCTTTTAGAATATGGCCCAAATTGGTTCACTCAAAACGATGAAGCAAGACTGAGCCGAATCGAATTCAATGCTGGAAATAGAGTGCCAAGTGTTATCGTTAAATCTGATAAAACAGCAGCTTCTGTGCCTTTCAAAGTGAATTTTAGCACAACAGGAACGCAAGACCCAGATGGTGACGCACTTACTTATAAATGGGATTTTGGAAATGGTAAGGTAAGCACTTTGCCTAACCCTACTGTAACCTACACTAAACCAGGAATTTATATTGCAAATTTAATTGTTAAAGATAAAGAAGGTAATACTAAAACTGAAAAAATTACGATTAATGCTGGTAATGAAGTGCCTAAAGTTGAATTTGTAGTTAAGGGCAATAAATCATTTTATTGGGAAAATGGAAAACTCGATTATGAGGTAAAAGTGAATGATAAAGAAGATGGTTCTCTTGCTAATAATAAAATAAAACCAGAGGATGTATACGTAAATGTGGATTATTTGGAAGGATTTGATAAAACCATGATTGCGCAAGGTCATCAATCTAATACCAGCTATTCTACCGGAAAACGATTGATTGAGTTATCTGATTGTAAAACTTGCCATTCATTGGATAAAAAATCAATCGGCCCAACTTATTTGGATATTTCCAAAAAATACAAAAAAGGAAGTACAAATATTGCCAAGCTTACTGAAAAAATAATTAAAGGTGGTGGTGGTGTTTGGGGTGAGCAGGCCATGAGTGCGCACCCGCAACTTGCTAAAGACGATGTACGAGAAATGGTAAGCTATATTCTAACGCTGAACGACCCTAAAAAAGCAAGCCAACCTATTAAAGGTGAGTACCTTACGGAGAAAAAAGCAAAAGATGGCTCATATATTGTTTCGGCAAGTTATACAGATAAAGGTGCCAATAAAATTGCGCCACAAAGTGCTACAGAATCATTGGTTTTGAGAAATTCAAAAGTAAAAGCCAATACATTTGATGGCCAAAGTAAAACCATGAATCTCAAAATTGATGGTGTAGGCGAAATTGTAATTGGTACTGAAAATAAAGCCTATATCAACTTTAATCAATTGGATTTGACCAATATTGCCAATATTAATTTATCAGTATTTGCTTCTGATTCAAGGCTTTCTGGAGGCAAGCTGGAAGTACGAATAGGCTCAGCAACAGGCACAAAAATTGGTGAAGCAGAAGTAAAAGTCGGAAATATAGCACCAAAAAATATTACTCTGGTACCTCAAACTGGTGTTCACGATCTGTATTTTGTTTTTGTAAATGAAAATAATGAAGGCAAACCAATTGCTGCCATTTCAGAGTTGAAATTTGAATTGGTGAAGTAGTAGCGATTTGTCGCTGTAAATCCTTTATTAAATTTTTGAAATAATAAATAGTCTAAAACCCTTTGAGTAAAAAAATCAAAGGGTTTTTTGTTTAATTTTGAAAAAGAAACAATTACTAAAGAATATTCTCAAAATAACATAATGAAACTCCAATTAAACTTTGATATTGAGCCCTCCAAATCCAAAATAAGTTTAGGTTCAAAAATGGTGACGATTGGATCTTGTTTTTCTGAAAATATTGGAAATCAATTAGTTGAAAACAAAATTGATGTATTAATAAACCCATTCGGTACAGTTTTCAATCCCAGTTCAATATTTAAATTATTAAATAATGTTATCCAAAACACAGAAATTGATGAAGGTCATTTTGTGGAGAATGATGGAATATGGTATCATTATGATTTTCATTCAAAATATAATAATTCAGATCTGAAACAATTAAAATCAGATTTAGAAAATGTTCAAAAAAAAGTTGGCCAGTCACTAAAAACTGCCGACTATCTAATTATTACCTTCGGTACATCATTTGCCTATCAACTGCTTGAAACTAAAAAATATGTGGCCAACTGTCATAAAATGCCTAGCAATCTGTTCAGAAAAGACCTTTTGCATGTAAAACATATTTGCCAAGAATTTGAACAGTTTTACAAAAAAATAAAAGCACTTAACCCTAAAATAAATATTATTTTAACCGTTTCGCCAGTTAGGCATACCAAGGACGGCCTACCTGAAAACCAAGTATCAAAATCAATTTTAAGGGTAGCATGCCATTATTTATATGCTGATTTTGAGGATGTTACCTATTTCCCTTCATATGAAATAATGATAGACGAATTGCGAGATTACCGTTTTTATGAAGAGGACCTCATTCACCCTAATAAAATTGCCATCGATTATATATTTGAGCGCTTTTCTGCATCGTTTTTTGATGAAAAAACCAACGAATTTATTAAAAGTTGGTCCAAAATCCAGTCAGATCTAAACCATCGACCTTTCAACGAAAACTCGGAGAAACACCAAATTTTCCTAAAAACCCTATTAAAAAAAATGGAAACAATTTCAGAAATTGTAGACCTAAAAAAGGAAAAAGAAGCTGTTTTAAGCCGTATCTTTGTAGAATAGTTGTGAGTGGTAAGTGGTGAGTTATGAGTTACCTCTCCGAAATCAAAAGCGGTTCACTGCAAGTTCAAAATCCGAAATATAAATGAGTGATTTAAAGATAAATAAAGAAGATATTATTCGTGCTTTAAGCACTGTTCAAGAGCCTGATTTAAAGAAGGATTTGATTACTTTGAATATGATCAAAGACATCGAATTGGGTGTCGGCGAAGTAAGATTTACGGTGGTTTTAACAACACCAGCTTGTCCCCTGAAAGAGCGAATAAGGCAAGAATGTACGGCCGCAATACATAAGCATGTAGCTGATAATCTGACTGTTACAATAAATATGACATCAGACGTAACTACCACTCGTTCAAGAGTTGGTTCATTGCCAGATGTAAAAAATATTATTGCAATAGCCTCTGGAAAAGGCGGCGTAGGTAAAAGTACAGTAACCTCCAACCTAGCTGTAGCCCTAAAAAATGCAGGTGCAAAAGTAGGTATAATTGATGCCGATATTTCAGGGCCTTCTATTCCTTTAATGTTTGGTGCAGAAGACATGCAACCCTTGGTACAGCAGATTGACGGCAAAAATATGATTCAGCCAATCCTCCAATTTGGCATAAAAATGATTTCGATTGGCTTTCTCACACCCCCAGATAGTGCTGTGGTTTGGCGAGGGCCCATGGCAAGTCAGGCATTGCGCCAGTTTTTGGGCGAATGCAATTGGGGTGAGCTTGATTATTTACTAATCGACTTACCACCAGGTACTTCTGATATTCATTTGACTTTAGTACAAAATATTCCGGTGACGGGTGCAGTGATAGTGACAACTCCACAAAAGGTAGCAACGGCAGACGCAACTAAAGGATTGGCTTTTTTCAAACAAGAGCAAATTAATGTGCCTATTTTGGGAATTGTGGAAAATATGGCCTATTTTACACCTGCCGAACTTCCTGATAATAAATACTTTATATTTGGAAAAGATGGTGGAAAGGCTTTAGCTGAAAAATATAATGTGCCACTTTTAGGTCAAATTCCATTGGTTCAGAGTATTCGTGAGGCTGGTGATTTTGGTAAACCTGCTGTGATGGAATCAGGTTTGGCTGCCGATGCATTTAAGGCTACAGCTGAAGCTTTGGCCCAACAAGTAGCTATTAGAAATGCATCTGTTGAAAAAACAAAGATTGTAGAGATGGTAAGGTAATTGTAGGTTTGAATTATAAAATTGCTTTTATTGTTGAGTTGTTGAAATCTCTTGTTATTGAATTGATTTTATAGTTTGGTAAGTGTAAAAAAGTATTTAAAATTATATGGAAAATCATCCTCTTTTTGCAAAAATAAATGCCGCTTTAGAAGGTATCAGGCCTTATTTATTGGCAGATGGTGGCAACGTTAGAATTGTTGATATTGTTGATAATCAAGAGGTTAAAATTGAGTTTGAAGGTGCTTGTGTTTCTTGTAATATGTCGGTGATGACTTTTCGTGGGGGCATTGAAGACGCAATATTAAAAGCAGTTCCTGAAATAAAAAAGGTAACAGCTGTAAATATGCCTGAATTGGTGAGGAATTAAATGGCCTTTGATGTTTCGACTTCTGAATTTTATTATAGCCTTTTTTAATTATTTATTTCTTTTATCACTTTATTTTTTATTTATCTCTTTTCTAATTTCTAAAATCCCCGCAGGTTTCTGCGAATAATTTCGAATTTAATTATATGCGCATAGGTATCTTCTTTGGTGGCCCAGCTCGTGAGCGTGAAATTTCCTATTCTGGTGGTAAAACTGCCTTGGAAAATATTGATAAATCATTGTTTACGCCCATCCCAGTTTTTGTGGATTGTTGTGGCAATTTTATAATTCTCAACGAAGAAAATATTTACAAAACATCCATCAGAGACTTTTATCCGCCAAAAGAATATCAACCTGCTGGCTATTCAGTTTATGTGGAATCATTGGGAAAACTATCTGAAAATGAATGGGATACATTAATTGCAAAAGTCGGTAAACGAATCCGTCCAGACGAATTTCATCAATATTTTGATTTCGCCTTTATAGCTATGCATGGTCCTGGAGCCGAAGATGGCGCCATTCAAGGCCTTTTGGAATGGTATTCAATACCTTATTCTGGCCCGGGAATTTTGGGATCAGGCGTTGGCATAGATAAAATTGCCCAAAATGATATGTTAAAACTTACAGTCGGTTTGGACAAAAAAGTGACAACATTAAGCAAAACTGATTGGGATAATAAACTACATTCTGCTCTTTTTAAGCATGTTAAAGTACAAGTTGGTCTTCCTTTTGTAGTAAAAGCGCCACACCAAGGCTCATCAATAGGGGTAGCTTTTGTGAAAAAAGATAGTTTGTCAGATTTTGAAAAAGCTGTTGGCCAATGTTTGTTTATTAAAAATATTTCGGCTGATGAATGGAACAATTTAGATCAAAATTCCAAACAAAAATACATTCAAAGTATTGCTAATTTAGATGAAGGCATCGGCTTCCCACTTACAATTGAAAATGAAGTGTTTTTTGACCCAATAAAACTTTTTGAAAAGCTGGAATTAGAACTTAAAACCAAAAGTTCCATTGAACTTGTTTCCACTAATCGAGAAGATGCTGTACTTTTTGAAAGCTTTGTTTACGGGCAGGAATTTAGCTGTGGCGTAATACAAACACTTGATTGTGAGGCTGTTGCACTCCCTCCTACCGAAGTTGTAAAAGTTGACGAACTTGCTGTTTTTGATTTTAATTCAAAATATAAGCCTGGTGCCACTCGCAAAAAAATGCCAATTGACACCAATTTGGCAAATAATTTAGCTGCACAAGAAGCAGTAAAATCAGCATTCGAAAAACTCGGCTTTGGGGTTTGTACCCGTATTGATGGCTTTCTAACTAAGAATGGTACCATTGTATTGCACGACCCAAATACTATTCCAGGTATGTCACCTGCTTCCCTCATATTCAAACAAATGGCTGAAATTGGGTTAAATGTTTGTGATTCTATTACCTATTTTATAAGGCAATCTATTCGTGAGCGTATTCGTTCTGGTAAAATGACTTTCAAATTCAATAAATTATTAAATCAATTGGATTTAGCCATTGCTGAAAGAAAGAAATACTTACCTAAAAGAAAGAAAATAGCAATAGTTTTTAGTGGATCAGATTTAGATAAACTAGATGAAAACTATGCAAAAGCAAGAAAAGAGTATGGCAAACTAGCCGCATCAACTGATTCATTTCCAATAGCTTATCTGCAATGGAAAGGCAAAAACTTCAAATTACCAACTCAACTAATGTTTAAAGATTATGCTGAAGATTTATTGAAACTAATAGATGCAGAAGTACATCCTTTAATTGCCATTACTCGTGAAAATGCCCAGTCTATTACTCAACATTTTGTTGGTGATGTTGATTTTAGCGTACAGTTATTGAGTGAAATACCTGATTATGAATCAATTAAATTTATTGGGTAGGTAGTTATTATACAAAAATCACCCAAGTACAAAAATCATCAGTAAAATCATAAAACCGATGCTCAACAAATGCAGGCACAAAAATTAAATCATTGGCTTTAAAAGAGTAATTTTCGTACCCTTCCTATAAAAATCATTTGATATTTTTATGAGAGATTTCATGTTATAAAATTACTTAAAATGACTTAGAGTTTAGTCGTTTTTCCGTGTAATTAAAACCTTCTATTCTGTTTTTAGATAGTCTCATTTAAATTTTCGATGGTTTTATTAACCGACCAATTCTTTCAAATCTTCATCTTCAATCATTTTCCGCTCATCGGCCATGATTAGGAAGCGGGTATATAATTTGTCTAATTCAGGTTTGGGAAATTCAAAGCCTATTAAATTAAGGCGGTGACGAAGCGCAGCTCTTCCTGATCGTGAGGTTAAAACTATCATTGAAGACGGCACTCCTACATCTTCTGGTTTCATAATTTCATAGTTTTGAGCATGTTTCAAAAAGCCATCTTGGTGTATTCCAGAGCTATGAGCAAAAGCATTTGCCCCCACAATTGCTTTATTGGCTTGCACAGGCATTCCCATCAAATTAGATACGAAAGTTGAGAATGGGTACAACATAGAATGGTTAATTCCTGTGTAAAAGCCTAAATCCTTATGCAAATTGCAAATCATGGCAACTTCTTCTAAAGAGGTATTTCCAGCCCTCTCACCAATACCATTAATTGTAACTTCCACTTGGCGGGCTCCAGCTTTCATTCCTGCAATCGTATTAGCTGTTGCAAGGCCCAAATCGTTATGATTATGCATTGAAATGACCGCTTTATTAATATTCGGCACATGCTCAAATAAGTAAGTGATGCGGTCAAACATATGCTCTGGCAATAAATAACCAGTTGTATCAGGCAAATTAACTACTGTGGCGCCAGCATTGATAACGGCTTCCGTTAATTGAGCTAAAAACGCTAAATCGGCACGACCCGCATCTTCTGCGAAAAACTCTACATCCTCAACAAAGCTTTTGGCCAGTTTTGTAGCCCATATAGCTTGCTCGATTATTTGCTCACGTGTACTATTAAATTTATACTTTATATGCATATCCGAACTACCCAAACCTGTATGAATTCTTGGTTTTTTGGCATATTTCAATGCTTCAGCAGCTTGCTCAATATCTGCTTGCTTGGCTCTAGTAAGTGCTGCAACAGTGGTATGCTTCATCAGTCGCCCAATTTCTTGAACAGAACGGAAGTCGCCAGGTGAGGATATTGGGAATCCAGCTTCGATAATATCAACCCCGAGAAGCTCCAATTGCTCAGCTACTTGCAATTTTTCCTCAGTATTTAGCTGGCAGCCAGGCACTTGCTCACCATCTCTTAAAGTTGTATCGAAAATCTGTATTCTTTCACTCATAAGTATTTTTCTTTGCGGTATTTCTTATTTATTAGCCAAAATATTTTATTATCTTTAAGCTGAAATATTTATTTTTTCGAATAAAAAAACCCTTTTCCAGCATAATTGGGAAAGGGTTCATTTTAATATTTTTACAATATTCCCTTTCCTTCAGAGGCCCAGAAGCAGGCTTTCTAAAATTGAATTGGCTAATATTGAATTATTATCTTTCATCTAAATTTTTCTAATTACAAATTTAGTAGAATAATTTTCAACGCAAAATATAATTGAAAGTTTTACAAATTAATCAGTAAACTTATTCGAAAAGTTATATTTTTCTAAAAATTATCTTATTCAATATCAGCCTATTATCAAATACGCTTCAATATTTCTTCACCCATTGCAACCGTACCTAGTATCTTTTCAGTAGGAGTTTTTGCAGAGGCAATATCACGGCAACGGAAACCTGCTTTTAATACTGCATCTACGGCTGCAATAATTGCATCAGATTCAGCTTTTAAACCAAAAGAAATATCCAAAAGCAATGCTGCTGAAAGTACTGAGGCCAATGGATTTGCCAAACCTTTACCAGCAATATCGTGTGCTGAACCGTGGATGGGCTCATATACTCCAGTACTATCTCCCACTGAAGCCGAAGCCAACATTCCCATAGAGCCCGCAATTTGTGAGGCTTCGTCGGTAAGGATATCCCCAAAAAGGTTGCCAGTAACAACCACATCAAATTGCTTTGGGTCTTTGATGAGCATCATTGCACATGAATCTACAAATTGATGTGTTACCTCCACCTCAGGGTAGTCTTTGGCTACTTCAAGTACTGTTTCACGCCATAAACGACTGCTTTCCAACACATTAGCTTTATCAACAGACATTAGTTTTTTACCACGAGTCATGGCTGCATCAAATGCTTTACGGGCAATTCGCTCCACTTCATATTTTGAATAAATCATGGTATCGTATGCAGTATTTCCGCCGTCAATCCGCTCTCTTTTTCCAAAATAAACATCGCCTGTCAGCTCCCTAAAGAACAGAATATCAGCGCCTTTTAATATCTCAGGCTTAATACTTGAGGCTTCTAAAAGCTCATCAAAAAGCTTTATTGGACGAAGATTAGCATACAAACCAAGCTCTTTGCGCATCCTTAAAAGGCCTTGCTCTGGCCGTACTTTTGCTGATGGGTCATTGTCATATTTGGCATGACCAACTGCGCCAAAAAGAATAGCATCTGCGGCTCGCATTTTTACTAAAGTTTCTTCAGGCAAAGGATCACCGGTGGCTTCAATGGCCACATGGCCAATTAAGGCTTCATCGTAAGTGAATTCATGGCCAAATTTAGCTGCGATTTTTTCTAAAACTTGCTTACCAATTGTGGTAACTTCTTGCCCAATTCCATCGCCTGGGACTACTAATATGTGTTTTTTCATTTTTTTGTATTTGAGAGCCAAAGTAACAAAGTTTCTAAGTGACAAAGAAGTCATTTTCATCAAACATTAACTTTGATTTTATCAATTTAATATTATTTGTCTTTTAATTTTGATTGAAAACTAGAAATCATTCTTTCTATTTCTCTACTTTTTTCATAAATCTCATTGAAGTCATTTTCCTTTAAAAATTTCAGATTAAAACTAATTTCAATTTGAGTTTGTAATTCGAAAAGGGAACCCAATGAAATATTCAAAAATCTGTTAAACTCTAATTTGGAATTTCTTCCAAAACCTTCTGCAATGTTGCTTGCTATTGAAATAGCTGATCTTCTTATTTGACTGGTTAGACAATATTGCTCATTTTGAGGGAAATTTGATGATTCTTTATAAATTTCAGTAATTAATAACATTGATTTTTGCCAAATTAACAGGTCACGGAAAGTATTGACTTTAGACATACATTTTTTTTAATTAATTTTTAACTTTTATACATCTAACTTTTTGCTTTAATGTCCACTTTGTGACTTTGGCACTTTGGTTCTTTGTTACTCATTCTACAAAATATTCAACATTTTAAAAGTAGCCTGAATAGCTGAAACGGTTTGATCAGAGTCTAAACCTCTAGTTTTTACTTCTTTTCCGTTTATTTCCCAGGTGATAATAGTTTCACAAAGGGCGTCCGTTTTGCCTCCAGGAGGTATGCGTACCGTATAATCTGTGAGCATTGGTAGTTCAATTTTCTTTTTTTGAAATACCTTTTTTAAGGCATTCATAAAAGCGTCATATTGGCCATCACCTTGGGCGCTTTCCTCAAATAGCTCATTTCCAATTTTTACTTGTAAAGTTGAAGAAGGCTGCAAGTTTTTGGAATGGGTAAGTACATAATTTACAATTTGTACTTTATCAGCAATGGTTTCAGAATCAAGTACATCCGAAATAATATAAGGTAAATCTTCCTTAGTAACTATCTGCTTTTTATCTCCCAAATCAATAATACGTTCCGTAACTTTTTTTAAGTCAATTGGTGATAAAGTAATGCCTATTTCAGCCAAATTTTTCTCAATATTAGCTTTACCTGAGGTTTTTCCGAGTGCATATTGGCGCAGGCGACCAAAGCGTTCTGGCATCAAATCGTTATAATAGAGATTGTTTTTATTGTCGCCATCGGCATGGATTCCAGCAGTTTGTGTAAATACATTTTCTCCAACTATTGGCTTATTTACAGGAATCCTGAATCCAGAAAAAGTTTCGACAATTTTACTAACCGTATAAAGTGAATTTTCAGAAATTGAAGTTGTTAAATCTGGGAAAAAGTCGTTGATTACTGCCACTGTGCTCGCAAAAGGTGCATTACCTGTGCGTTCGCCCATTCCATTTACAGTCAAGTGTAAGCCGTGTATCCCCGCATATAAGGCCTCCATTACATTGGCAACGGATACATCATAATCATTGTGCGCATGAAAGTCGAAATGCGTATCAGGATACCTTTTTATGATTGAATCTAAGAATTTGAAAGTTTCCCGAGGAGTTAATACACCCAAAGTATCAGGCAATAAAACCCGCTCAATTGGCTGTTTTGTAAGAAAATCTAGATATTGGAAAACATACTCTGGAGAATTGCGCATACCGTTGGACCAGTCTTCCAAATATACATTTACCTTTATTCCTTTTGAAATAGCAAGATTGATTACCATCTCAATTTCAGCAAAATGCTGTTCGGGAGACTTTTTTAATTGATGAGTAAGGTGATTTAAAGAACCTTTTGTAAGCAAATTCATCACTTTGGCGCCAGCCTCAATCATCCAATTGACTGATGTTTCGCCATCAACAAATGTTAGTACCTCTATTTTATCTAAATGACCATTGGCTTTAGCCCATTCAGCGATACGTTTTACAGCTTGAAACTCGCCATCAGATACTCGAGCAGACGCCACTTCTAATCGATCCACCATCAGTTCGGTGATTAACATTTGGGCAATAGTCAACTTTTCAGAGGCTGAAAAACTGACTCCACTCATTTGCTCTCCATCCCGAAGGGTGGTGTCCATAATTTCTATTTTTCTTTTCATCGGCAAGGAGGGATTAGGCAAAGAGGCAAATAGCACTTTACTATACCATTGCTTTTAATAAAGGCTTTTCTCTGCAAATTCTTTGATTTCGACTTTCATGGCTTGCAGGTAATCAATATCATCAAAGCCATTAATCATATTGTGCTTTTTATATCCATTTATTGGAAAACTTTCCGATTCGCCTGATGCTAAAATAGTTACCTTTTGCTCTAAAAGGTTTACTTCAAACTCCGCATTGGGATTTGCTTCTATCGCTAAGAATATTTTATCTAAAAATGCCTCTGAAACTGTTACTGGTAAAATACCGATATTCAATGAGTTACCCTTAAAAATATCAGCGAAAAAGCTAGAAATTACACATCGGAAACCATAATCATAAATGGCCCAAGCGGCATGCTCACGGCTAGAGCCTGAGCCAAAGTTCTTTCCACCCACCAATATTTTCCCCGAATAAATTGAATTATTCAACACAAAATCTTGCTTCGGCGAATCATCACTATTATATCGCCAATCTCGAAATAGGTTATCTCCAAAGCCTTCCCGTTTTGTAGCTTTTAGAAAGCGAGCTGGAATTATTTGATCAGTATCTACGTTTTCGATTGGCATCGGAACTGCAGTGCTTTTTAGGATTGTGAATTTATCGTATGCCATTTTGTTGTTGTTTTTGTTTAATAACAAAGGGTTAAAATAGAATCGTCGAACTGCCTGCGAGAAGGTTCAACTTGGTTTTTTGATAGCACAATTATTGTGTTATTGGCATCTCAAGAAAGTTTGTGTGGGTAAAGCCTCCTAACCCCCAGAAGGGGAATTTGCTCAGATTTGTCCATATTGAGCTAATTCATCAGTGTTCTCGGGTCTGTAACCACCCCTGTTACCGCTGCCGCTGCTGCTACCAATGGGCTTGCCAAAAGTGTGCGTGCACCTGGGCCTTGGCGTCCTTCAAAATTACGGTTAGAAGTACTCACAGCATATTTGCCAGCAGGAACTTTATCATCATTCATTGCCAAGCATGCTGAGCACCCTGGCTGACGAAGTGCAAAACCTGCTTTATTTAATATATCCAAAATACCTTCTTCTTTTATTTGACTTTCAACAATATGTGAGCCAGGCACCAACCAAGCGGTAATGTTATCGGCTTTTTTGCGGCCTTTT
>JANMZR010000012.1:0-6317 GCA_031383555.1 Cytophagaceae bacterium
ATCTATTTTCTTAAGTCGGCCTCACTCCTCTTTAATATATTTCAAAACAATTTTAAAAAAAAAATTAGTTGAAAATCTTCCTATTCGCTTTTCAAACTTAAAATTAAAAAACCGATACCAAGTTTATTCTATATTTCTAACAATAACCTCAGTACTTAAAACTGAATTTGATTTACCTCTAAAATTACCAGCAACAGGGCCAATTTTTTCAGGAAAAAGTGAAGCCGCTATTGGAATATGCAAATTTGAAACCGCATTGTTTTGCGTCGGATCGAATGCCCGCCAGCCTCCACCAGGCAAGTAAACTTCTACCCAAGCATGTAAATGATTTTTCTCCAAATTGCTAGAATAATAATAACCGCTTACAAACCTTGCCGCTAAGCCCATTACATGGCAACATGCTATAAAAAAAACTGAATAGTCACGGCAGGAGCCAATTTTGTGCAGTAAGGTATATTCAGGATCTTTCGGATGACCCTCTTCTCTTATTAGATAACTAAAATTTCTATTGATATAATTACTCAAATTCACTAAAAAATTTGCTGTTGACCACCCCGACTCAGATGCAATAGCACGAGCCGTTTGGTCAATCAAAGTAGTTATATTTTTATTTTCAAGGTAAGGGGCTAATATTAATAGCTCATTTTGCGAATATATAAATGGTAATTTACTGGCTTCAAAAGGAAAAAAAACAAAGTCAAATGGATTAAAAGCAATGGTTTCCACTTCGATTAATGCATTGAATGTGAGGCTTTTAGTTTTTTTATTGAAAAAAGAAATTGTTTGAATATTACCCTCCAAGTCGATATTTTGATAAATTTGGCTAGGTTCTGGAAAAATATCAAGTTTAAACTTCTTTAAACTTAATGATTCGTTCAATCTTGGGAACAGATATATTGTATGAGGGTCTAAACTTACCTCATTAGAATATTCATATTTTAAATGATGAGTAATTGAAATATCCATTAAACTTTTTCTGCAATTTTATCGAAAATTGGTTGCATCCAATGAGTAGGCAACCTGCGAACCGATTCATTTAGTAAAGCTGCCCATTGTGATGATATTGAAGCCATATCTTCCTTTTCGAGGCGGTGTTCAGTCATATGAAAGCTCCCTTTTTCGTAAATTACAACATCCAAAGGGAAGTCTACATCATTAGCTGAAACTCTTGTTGCATCAAATGCCAAATAACCAATTTTCAATGCTTCAGGAATTGTGGTATTATGAGTTAAATTCCTATCCAACAATGGCTTACCATAACCAGAATTGCCAATTATTGAAAAAGGTGAGCCTTCCAAAATTTCCACCCAATTGCCCTCAGGATATATTTTATAAAGTTTATGCTCACCGTCTTTTTCAAGCTGGCCACCTACCAAAGCGTGCAAATTAAATTTTAGTCCAGAAATATGTAAAGCTTCTTTATCTTCTTCAGCTACACGTCGAATCTGCTCCCCAAAAGCATTGGCAGCTTTATAAAGTTTATCAAAGTTATGGTCTTCATTGTCAATTACTTCCTGAAAATAAGTGATAGCTTTATCTCTAACAGATCGCAGCCCTGAAGTCATAACAAAAAATGTATGCTTGGTAACTTCATGAATTGTAATTTTTTTATTTGTCGACACCTCAGAACCAGAGGTAAGTCTAGTATCGGCAATTGCAACAAGGCCACTTCGTACTTTTATTCCTAAACAATAGGTCATTATTAATTATTTATATTTAAAAAAAATATACTTTTACACTTCTATACTCTTCTGAATTGGCTTCAAACCGAAGTAAGTTTGATAAATTGCATCTGCCACAAGGTTATTTTTAGTTTGAAAGTCGTCCAAAAACTTATGCAAACCTACATTAAAAATATCATCTATTTCAGTAAACTCTACCATTGATTTCAACTTACCCATTTGTTTTTCAGCCTGATTTGAGAACCCGGAGTTGGGCATATTACCAGAAATTTCAAACAATGAAACTTCCGCATATCGCATACAATACAAAACTGAGCGTGGAAAAAACTTATCTAAAAGTAAAAATTCTGTAATATTTGAGGGATTTATTGTGATATATTTTTGTCGAAACATGTTATAGGCTGAAACTGATTTCAATACAGCCGACCAATGTAATAAATCAAGAGGAGAACCTACAGCTTGAGCATTGGGTAATAATATAAAATATTTTACATCTAAAAATCTGGTAGTTTTATCGGCCCGTTCCAATAACCGGCCCATTCTACCAAAATGCCAGCCTTCATTTCTTGTAATGGTGGAGTCGACAATGCCGAAAAACAACTGGCATCCTGTTTTTATTTGCTCAAAAAAACTTTGGAATTTACTGAGTTCCCAACTTTTACTTTTTATAGCTGAATCTTTTACCATCCAATAAAATTGATTGACCTCCTCCCACATTTCTTTGGATATTACTTCACGAATAGTCCGAGCGTTTTCTCTAGCATGTTGCAGGCTCGAAAGAATAGAGTTGGGGTTTCTTTCATCGAAACTCATGTATTGAATTACGTTTTCAGGTGTGGCTTGGTCGTAATATTTATTAAAAATTAACTCATCGGCAGTGGCAATGAGTAAAGGCTCCCATTGCTCCGATATTGAAGGTGGTAAATCAAGCGCCAAATTAAAATTTACTGAAACAAATCTTGCATAATTTTCGGCTCTTTCTATATACCTGTTTAACCAATAAATTGAATTTGCAACTCTACTTAACATATATTTCTTGTTTAGCTTGTGTATTTACAAGCAAAATAACAGATAACTATTAAAAAATTTATAAATATTAAAATATTATTATTTAATATTGGCAAAATCAAAAATACTAGCTGTGATTTATTTTAATGAATAAAAATCAACTGCATTTTCGCCCCAAATTTTAGCTTTGTCAGATGAAGAAGAAGGAGCCATGTAATTTTCAATTATCTCCATCACTTGCCCGTATGAAGCTGCTAACATTGAAACTGGCCAATCGGAACCAAAAACCAATCTATTTGTTCCAAATGCCTCAAAAACTACATCCAAATAAGGGTTAAAGTCAGCTTCATTCCAAAGGTTCCAATCGTTTTCAGTAACCATACCTGAAAGCTTGCAATATACGTTTTCATATTGAGCTAATTCTTTAATGTTTTGGGACCAAGGTTTTAGCAGTCCTGTGGCTATTTTCGGTTTGGCTAAATGATCAACAATAAATTTTTGATTTGGGAATTGTTTTACAAAATGAATCGTATTTATTAACTGATTTTCCTTAATTAAAATATCGTAAGTGAAATTGTATTCTTCCAATTTTTCAATTCCATTTAAAAAACTCGGACGCAATAAAAAGTTAGGATCTAACTCTGTCTGTACAATATGCCTAAAGCCCTTCAATTTTTGAAAATTAGAATAATATTCAAGTCTTTCGGATAAGTTTTCAGCTTGAAAGTCAACCCATCCTACTATTCCTTTTATGAAAGAGTGTTCATTGGCAAGTTCAATAAGATAGTTAGTTTCGGCCTCTGTTTGGTCAACTTGAACAACAACGGTACCATCTACTCCGTTGATTTTCAATATATTGAGCAAGTCTTTAGGCAAAAAATCATGCTTGATTGCTTTCATTTGAGGGGTAA
The DNA here is from genome assembly GCA_031383555.1 of Cytophagaceae bacterium. GTDB lineage: Bacteria > Bacteroidota > Bacteroidia > Cytophagales > Spirosomataceae > JANMZR01. The sequence goes on from JANMZR010000012.1 coordinate 3,602, forward strand.
TCCATTCCTGTCGACTGGCTTCATATTTCCAAAAATGTTGGTGAGCATCTATTTTCATAATTTTTTTATACTAAAAGCAAAAAAGGCAGAAAACCATTCAGCCTTTTTTAATCCTAACCTTAATTTTTTGGAATATTCAAAAATATTTTTAAAAAAACTATAATATTTTCTAATTAACTGAATATTTCTTCACCTTTTGTTTTTGCACACCTAAACCGTCGATGCTTAATTCCATTATGTCGCCATCTTTAAGAAAAATTGGCGGCTTAAAACCTAAGCCTACCCCGGGAGGAGTACCAGTTGAAATAACATCACCTGGCAGCAGCGTCATAAACTGACTTATGTAATGAATTAGAAAAGGCACTTTGAAAATCAATTGCTTAGAGTTACTATTTTGCATAGTTTGGCCGTTCACAGTTAACCACATATTCAAGTTGTCAACATCAGGTACCTCATCTTGTGTTACTAAAATTGGGCCAATTGGGGCAAAAGTATCACATCCTTTGCCTTTATCCCAAGTACCGCCTCTCTCAAGTTGGAATTCTCTTTCTGATAAATCATTGTGCAAACAATATCCTGCAACATAGTCAAGCGCCTCACTTTCAGAAACATAACTAGCTTTTTTGGAAATAACAACAGCCAATTCTACTTCCCAATCTGACTTTTCTGAGTTTTTTGGAATTATTACATCGTCATCTGGGCCTATCAGAGCTGTGGTCGATTTGAAAAATAATATCGGTTCTTTGGGTATTTCCATACCCGATTCCTTTGCATGATCGGCGTAATTAAGTCCTATACAAACTATTTTTGATGGCCTAGCTATACATGAGCCAATTCTACTATTTTCTGGGATATGAGGCAGTACAACTTCATTTGAAGTCAGCATATTTGATAATTTGGCCAAACCACCTTCTTCAAAAAATGATTCGTTGATATCGTCGACAATTCCGCTTAGGTCAAAATAGTTTTCGTTTATAAGTATTCCAGGTTTTTCCTGGCCAACATTTCCAAATCTAAATAATTTCATTTTTTTTTGATATTTTACTTTTAAAATTTAATTCAATATTAATCAATTTTCTATTTTATAACTTCATACATAGCCTCCGCAACTAGCTGATTACCAGCATCATTCAAATGAACTCGGTCTGTTGTGAGTATTCCCTTGTCTTTATTTTCAGGATTATTATTCAGGCTATATTCATGAAAAATTTTGTTCAAGTCAACCAGTTTAAGGTTGTTTTTAATAGCCAGATTTCTAATTATTTTTGAATACTGAATCAAATCACCATCGCTATCGTTTGAAAAGTCGTTTTTCTCACCAATGCATGCAGGTGTAGTGAGAGCAACTTGTATATTTTTATCCAAAAACTTTTTAATTAATGCCTGATAAAATTTCTCGAATTTATCAGGATCAGTACCAGTACCATAACTTTTTTTATGCCAAACATCGTTTACACCTACATAAATTACTACCTGATCCGGATTTTTACTTAAAACATCATCTTCAAATCGCAAATACAAGTCATAAATTTTATTGCCACCAATACCAGCCCCAATTAATTCAAAATTCTCTTTTTGCCCCACGCCTTCTATCATTTTTTGAAGTCTGGTAACATAACCATTAGGTCCCACTCCTGCTTGGGTAATAGAATCGCCAAAGAAAATAACTTTTTTGGGTTTCAAAAAAGTGAATGAAGTCATACTAAAAATTAAAGAAAATATTGCGATTTTTTTCATTTTTGTGTAAAAGTTGGAGTAAAAATATTATACTATTGATTATCAATTGTTTAACTTAACGAACCCGCCATCAATCGGGTAATCACAACCTGTAACAAACGAGGCTTCGTCTGAACAAAGATACAAAGCTAGTGCGGCTATTTCAATAGGCTTAGCCATACGGCCAATAGGTTGGGTTTTTGATAATTTTTCAAACATTTCTTCCCGATTATCAGGATAGGTCCGTGTCAAATAGCCATCCACAAATGGAGTATGCACTCTTGCTGGGGAAATACTATTACATCTGATTCCTTCATTAACATAATCCTTTGCGATGGAGAGCGTCATGGCCAATACAGCACCTTTACTTGTTGAATAGGCAAACCTTTCAGGTATTCCCACCAATGCCGCAACTGATGCCATATTAAGTATTACCCCAGCTTTTTTAGGCTTCATTAAAGAAATTGCGGCTTTTATACAATTAAAATAGCCAATTACATTTACTTTGAAAATACGCTCCATGTCCTCAACCTCAGTATTTTCAACTTTACCAATATGGGCAATTCCTGCATTATTTACCAATATATCTAAAGCATCAATTTGTGTAAAAACATTGGCAATAGATTCTCTTTCAGCCACATTGGCAATAAAATATTTGGCTTTTCCTCCACTCGCAACTATTTCATTTACAACTTCTTGAGCTTTTGGCTCATCCATTTCCAAAACAAAAACTTCCGCTCCTTGTTTTGCAAAAAGCAGCGCAATTTCTTTACCAATTCCACTTCCAGCCCCAGTAATTAAGGCTTTTTTATTTGAAAGATCAAACATATATTTATTAAAACTTAATCAATTATTAAAAATTATTTAATTGTAAATTTAAGTGCTATTTACTATTTGCCTATCCTTTCACAAAAATATTTTTTTTTGCAGAATTGCCAAGGAATAGAAATGTTTTAGATTAATTTTGATAATTATTTTGTCAATTCAAAAAAAAATTAAT